>JAIXWE010000080.1 GCA_027482195.1 Alphaproteobacteria bacterium
GGCGAAAGTGGGCGTTACCGCACCAATGTATGGGAATATGCGGGTATGAACAGTTTCGCACAGCGCGGCGGGGATAAAGAAAAATCCGAACACCCGACAATAAAACCTGTGAATCTGCTCGCCGATGCTATTCGTGATTGCAGCCGCCATAAAGATATTGTCCTTGATCCGTTTTTAGGGAGCGGAAGCACGTTAATCGCATGCCATGAAACAAAGCGTATTTGTTACGGCATGGAGATTGACCCGCTTTATGTTGATTTATGCATCAGACGTTTCACCGACCACACAGGCATCAAGGCTGTACGCTTAGAAGACGGCGCAGACTTTCATACGACAAAAGGGGGGTGAGGGATGGGTAAAGAAAAAGATAAAAAAGTTGGTTATAAGAATCCGCCCACATCAAGCCGCTTTCGCAAAGGGCAATCAGGTAACCCGAATGGCCGTCCCAAAAAATCCATAGATTTAAAAGAGCTTCTGGAAGGCGAGCTTCAAGAGAAGGTCTTCATTAAAGAGGGCGGGAAAAAAGTAAAGGTAACAAGGGCGCAAGCCATGATGAAGCGTCTGGTGAATAGTGCCCTGCAAGGAGACGCAAGAGCAATCATGCTCATTGCAAAAATGTTTCCTTCGTCCACTCATCCGCAAAGTGATGATGGGCCGCAATATACAATGGTTGAGATTCAAAAAATACTTGGCATAAGCAACATGGAGGATGCATGAAAAGAAATATTCCTGAAAATGATTTTATAAGATCCGTATATCGTCAAAGTTTTGCTGCTTTTGCAAAATTTATGTTGCGTGAAATGCACGGTAATAAATTCGTTGAAAATTGGCACCATGATCTGATGTTCGCTGAGCTTGAAGCTTTATATCAAGGGCTTTATAACAAGCTTTTGATCAATATCGCGCCACGAACATCTAAATCCACCATCGTGTCTATGCTTTTTGCGGCATGGCTTCTTGGTACTGACTCCACATTAAAAATTATTGTCGCAAGCTATGGCCACAATTTGGCGATGACGCTTGCGCGCGATACACGTCGTGTCATGGAAATGCCCTTTTACAAAATGGTTTTTCCAAATGTGCGGTTTGCTCCTGATCAAAATACAAAAGATGAATTTCACACAACTCAAGGTGGGTTTTATATGGCGACATCAGTTGGTGGTGCTTTGACGGGAAGGGGTGGTGATATTTTAATCTTAGATGATCCGATGAAGGCTGAAGAGGCTAATTCTGAAACCGCACGCGAAACAGTAAAAGATTGGTTTCAAAGCACTTTTTTTCAAAGATTAAATGATAGGAACACGGGAAAGATGATTGCTGTGATGCAAAGGCTTCATGAAGACGATCTATCCGGATTTTTGCTTCAAATGGGCGGATGGAAACATATCACCCTTCCGGCCATATTTCCTGAAGAAAAAGTTTTTGAGATCCGCCACTCACTTGGTTCTCGAAAGATACATGTAAAAGCGAATGATTTGCTTCATGAGGCGCGATTGCCCCGCCATGAACTAGAAAACATTTTAAAAACAATCGGTACTGCGGCGTTCAATGCTCAATTTTTGCAAAATCCCATCCCTGCCGAGGGGAACATCATAAAAAAGGGATGGATCAATTTCTATTCAGCCCTTCCCACTGACACCCCATGTTCGAAAGTAATGAGCGTTGATACAGCTTCCAAAACTAATGAAGGCTGTGATTATTCTGTGATCAGCGTATGGTATAGGTATAAAGATAATTTTTATTTCGTGGATGTCATACGCGGGCGGTTTGATTATCCAACTTTAAAAAAGAAAGTTTTATTGACAGCACAATTGCACGATGTTGACGCTGTTATTATCGAAGATGCGGGCGCGGGGATTCATCTTTTGCAAGACCTCAAAGATAACTGGCTGAACCTTATTCCTTACAAACCCAAGACAGATAAGGTGACGCGCCTTATGGCTCAATCGGCGAAGTTTGAAGCGGGGCGCGTACATATACCTAGCGAAGCATCATGGCTGGGTGATTTTTTGAGCGAGTTGCTCGGCTTCCCGAATGCAAAATATGATGATCAAGTTGATAGTGTGTCCCAGGCGTTAGACTGGCTTGGGCAGAATAAACCCGCAAAAATAGGCTTTATGATGGTTTAATCGCTGTTTTTATAAAGATTAATGTTGACATAATCATTAAGTTTTTGTTAAAAACGCAACATGCGTAACAAAACCCCAGAAGACATGCGTGCCGAGTCCACGCAACCCATGAATGCCATCCCGCTTAAATTAAGCGCGATCGTAAATTTTCAACCGGATCGCCCCACCGAAGCGTCTGCCTTCTTCCAGAAAAGATATGGAATAGATGGTGCTGAGTTTATTGAAGACGATATACTTTATTGCGAAACAAAAATGCACGGCAAAATGCCTTGCATGGTCATCACCCGTCCAGACAACGGTCAGATTATTGACATGGTTGTCCCCGCTTTGGAGAAAGAGATCAATGGTTTTGACATTGAAACAGAAGAAGGAAAAGCGGCCATCTTGCGCGCAAGCAGCCAGCGTTATTTAGATAAATTAAAATTAGATTATTTGGATTCAGTTAATACGCGCACCGTATCCTTAAATTTGCGTGCAGTGTCTACGATCTCCCCTTCGTATGAGATGAAAACAATTGAAATGATTGAATTCATAAGATCAGAAATGCACCATGTGATGAATATCATCATTTTTTCTGAAGAAATGGGGCTTGAGCAAGATACAGAGTTAATGAATGTGCTCAATCATTTTGTAGAGGGATATAAAAGTAAATACTTATCTCCTCTTGCAAAACAAGCGTTCCAAGAAGCCACAAATTCCCTGACCGACTCGCAAATAAAATCTCTGATCTCGGCATTAAATGCAGAATTTAAGTTGGATATGTTTTTATATCGCGGACGCATAGAGCCTTTAGAAAATGGAAAACATATTTTTGAACCAACATTAGATCTTGGCAGTGGGATTTTCGGCTATGACCATGAAAATGGAATCATATTGGACTCGGCCGACAGAGACTATCTTACAGAAACATTAAAACCTTACAGGAACAATTTGTTACCAAAGCGGATATGGGATATTCACTATGAATTGTATCAAGAAGAGCGACAAAAAGCTTATGAAGCTTTTCTACAGGATAAGAAAGAAGAATTGCGCCAACAAATTCGCGATATGGGATTAGATCCTGATATCTTTAAATTGGCCTTCAATGACAAGGGCGACTTAGCCATCACATCTGCGGAAAATGATGATCTGCTCTCTACTCCGGCTGAGATTAGTTTGGAGAGTTTGGTAAAAATGCGTAAAAAATATGAGCAATTTTCAAATGAAATTATTGGTATTTTGGATAAAATGCCCAAAGACCCCGCAACCAATCAATTTGTTCCTGCGGTTGTGGAAGAAGCAGAAGCGCTCAGGTTTCAACTTGAACTCGCTGTGCAATATAATTTACATGCCTTGGTCTCTATCTTTATCGTCGCACATAAATTAAATGAGCCCATATTGCCAAATGAAATCCTTGATTTCTTCGATGTCTTCACCCCTAATACGAAAGTGAAAACTAATAAAGAATTATTTGAAGAGAAAGGCCGTGTTCACGAATTTATAAATAATCGTCCCAAGCAAGATATCAAATTGCTGCTCTCAATTTTGCATGAGCAAAATAATCTTATTCATCTTTTATTTGATGGGCGCATCACGCCACTATCAAATTCCCTGTTTGCTTATGAGCCAGTTAAAACCTCGACTGATGATGATTTTGAATTTGATACAACAAAATCATATATCATTAAGCGTAATGATTATGCGTATCTTGGCAAAGAATTGCGCCGCTTCTCAAACACTGTATTGCCCAAAGCTTTGTGGCCAATCTTTCACGAATGGATCAAGGAAAATAAAGGCCTCACAACGCCTGTTTTGACCCAAAAAGAGGAAGTGGAACAAGCATCACAAGAGATTGAGAGTGGCAACATCACGATAAATATTCCGGATGACCAGAGCAGTGTCATTTTACCACCAATTTTATCCGGCACCTTCCGTGAAGCCACTGATCAATCTACCCCGATAAGTATTTTCATGGATCTTTATGAGCCTGTTACGATTGAGGCTCAAACGCCTGCTTCGGAGGAAGTTGAAGAAGAAAAAACTGTCACGATTGTGGAAGTTTCTGATTTATTACCCGATGGCGAAATTGAAAAAACCGGCATTAGTTTTGGTAAAATCCGCCATTTTGACTCTGAGCGTGAAATTCGCTACGAGCCGCGCCGCCAATGGATTATCAATGCTTTGCTAGAGGCTGGGTTTGAATATGACGATCTGGCAATTTACAGCAAGCCCGCAAATGAAGTTGAAAATGATTTAAACCCTTATTTTGTGATCGAAGCGCAAAAAGAAGATCATTATTTTCAAATTGCGGTGTGCGATACGGTTGGCAATGCCACATTTATCATCCGCAATCCAATTGATTTCTCGCATGAAACTGAGAAAAACAAGACAACAAAAGCAGAGTTAAAATCACGCCGCGATGTTTTCCAAATTCCTTGTTTTAACCAAGATCAATTCATTCGCAGCATGGAGTATTTCTCCTTTACGCCATTTGAAGAGTTGCAAGAGCAATTAAAAACGCGCGTGGGTTGGTTTAATAAAAAAGAAGCCGTCTTAAATTGGATGGGGAATCATTATCTTGAAAATGGATCTATTCCACAAACACGCGACACTACAATTATTGAGTTGGAATGTGGCGGAAAGATGGAGCGTGCAACCATTGCGCGGCTTTACGGCGCGCTTCAAAATAAACTCATTCATGGCTTGGAACATGTTCAAAATTTGTGGCAGTTAGCAGAAGAAGCTTTGGGGCCTGATATTTTTGGTGAAAGACAAGAAGAAGTATTTCTCGATGCAAAAGATATTTTCCGCCGCGCCGCACATCACATTCGTGACTACAATGAGATTCCGCAAGATCCTCTTATTGATCGTTCCTTTCACAAAAAGAAAGTGCGCGGGTTGGAAGAATTCGGAATTGTTGCGTCAATCGCAACCGCAGAAGAATTTTTTGTTGCAACTGGTCTCGCTGTTGCGAATGAGAATAAACAAATTGAGCCTGTGCCACAGCCCGTTATTCAGCAATTTATCCGCCTGTTAGGGTAATATCTATTCCAAAAAAATGACTGGACTTACCCCGCGCGGCAAGCATGTGTGGTGACGGAGGTAAGCCATGAAAAAAGACTCGAAATTAGAGGAAGAGAACTTACGCGCACAATGGGCAAAATTATGGGGAAAACCGCCCTCACGAGCCGTAGGTCGAACATTGCTTCAAAAAAGCATTGATTACTATAAACGCAGGCAGGAAAGCGACGTGATCAAGCAATGGGAGCATGAGCTTGATTTATTAGTACGCGAGTATAAACGCAACCCAAAATATCTTGATGAAAAATGTGAGAATTTAAAACCCGGCGCGCGCATTGTGCGTGAATGGAATGGAAAAAAATATTGCGTATTGGTGAAAGCAGATGGATTTGAATATCAAGACAGACTCTATCGCAGCCTTTCACAGATTGCGAATGAGATCACGGGATCACACTGGAGTGGTCAAGCTTTCTTTGGACTGAGAGATTAAAGTAAATGCGATTTTATCCTTTATTTACTGGACTAAAACGACACCGTAAGCATGTATGGTGGTGATGAATATTACACCAAAAAACTGCGCAATTTATACACGCAAAAGTACCGAAGAGGGCTTGGATATGGAGTTCAACACGTTGGATGCCCAGCGTGAATCCTGTGAAGCCTATATCACCAGTCAACGCTCCGAAGGATGGCAAGTTATTAAAAAAGAATATACTGATGGCGGATATTCCGGCGGTAATATGAATCGCCCGGGCCTTCAAGATTTATTAGACGATATAAAAAGTGGTGAAGTCGACATCGTTGTTGTTTATAAAATTGATCGCTTAACGCGTAGTTTAATTGACTTTTCAAAATTGGTTGAAGTGTTTGATGCGCATAACGTCACCTTTGTGAGTGTGACGCAAAGTTTCAATACAACCACATCAATGGGGCGGCTTACCTTAAACGTTCTATTATCCTTCGCGCAATTCGAGCGCGAGGTCTCAGCCGAGCGTATTCACGATAAAATATCCGCAACAAAAAAGAAAGGTATGTGGGTAGGCGGTACACCACCTTTGGGATATAAGCTCGATAACGGCCAGCTTGCGATTGAGGAGAGTGAAGTTGAGTTTTTACATCATATTTATAAGCGTTATGTGGCTTTAAAAAGTGTGAAAGCGGTAATCAAAGAGCTGGAGCGTGAGGGTAGAAAAAGCCCAGAGCGTTATTCAAAAGCCGGGAATAAACGCGGCGGCGGATCATATTCGCGCGGTGCCTTGCATGCGATTTTAAAAAATCCGATTTATGTCGGTAAACTTCGCCACAAGGACAAAATATATGACGGGCAACAGCCACCCTTAATTGATCAAGCTTTGTGGGATGAGGTTCAAGATATATTGAATAAGCCTGTCGGTCCACGCAACGGCCAGAAACTAATCCGTCATAAAAATCTTTTGGAAAAAATATTATATGACGAAGATGGATCAATTTACTCACCCGCCAATTCAAGAAAATCAAGCGGAACATCTTATCGGTATTATGTGAGCCAGCGTATCCTTCAATATCGCGATCATCCGGGCAAAGCGCGCGCGCGGCTTCCCGCACATGAGATGGAACAGGCCGTTATAAAATCCCTTCTGCATCATATAAAAACACCGTCCCTTGCGGCGAATTTACTTTTGTTAAATCCCCGTGATGATTGGATGATCATTGATTACCTTGAGAAAAACACAATCGATGCGGAGGAGTTGGTTAGAAAATCAGTCACCCGCGTGGTCATCGGGCAGAATAAATTTGACATTCACGGGGACTTAAAAAAGTTGCGCGATCATCTGGAAGATATTTTAAAAATTAAATTCCCGCGCGAAAATAAAGTGAAAAATTTCTGCGTATCGCCGGGGCTGCTAATAAAACGCTCCTATAAAGGTTCGGTGATTTTATCGACATCTCATATGACTAGAAGCATCCACGAATTGCCCGCGCGGGAGGTGCGGAATTTGGTGCGCGGAATTATCTGGCGTGAGCGGCACTTTGCGGGCGAGTCGATACAAAGCATCGCAGATAAAGAAAATTTTTCAGATGTCTGTGTGCGCCGGATCATTAAAAACAGCTTTGATACTTTGATGGCTTTATAATTTTCCCTGTTCTTTGAATTTTATTCCCTGTTTTTTTGAAAAAATCTTCAAAAAATCCCATATTCTCTGGGGCTTTTTTGTATCTCGTGTGAAAAAGCCTTCAAAAATTCCCTGTTATTCCCTGATAAACAGGGAATTTGGATGCAAAAAAACTACCCAAATTCGCGCCAATTTTTGGGCAAAACGGAAATTCTCTGTGTTCTGAAACGGGGCGTGAAATACAAAAAACCCGCTTTTTTACGGGCTTTTTTGGGGATCATTCTCTCATGTCTGAATGCGCAAGACTAAATGGTGGAAGGGACAGGATTTGAACCTGTGTACTCGTAAGAGGGCAGATTTACAGTCTGCTGCCATTAACCACTCGGCCACCCTTCCATCAATGTCGTTTCTCTTGTGCTAAATAATGGCCTCGCATTTTACACGATTGCTTGGCTATGCCAAGCGGGCCACCCTTTCGCACCAAGAAATCTATCTTTACAAGAAGACAGAAAGAGAAGAAAAGGAATTATGAGCCGAAAGTCAAGACCTTCTGCATTTGCCCCGCAAAATGCCCATAAATCTCGCTTTGAACCGCGCGGGGCGTCCCGCGATGGCGGCGGATCGGGCGGTGGCGGCAGTTCCGGCGGGCGGTTGCGCGTTTCCCTTTACGGCATCCATGCCGTGCTTGCGGCCATTGAAAACCCCGCGCGCCATATTCACGCAATTTATGCGGCATCCGATCAAATAAAGGCCGAGATTACCCCCGTGTTGGATTCGGCGCGTAAAGTGGGGCTCACCCGCCCCGTGATCACAAGCGTGACAAAAGAAGCTTTGGATAAATCCTTAGCCAAAGATGCGGTTCATCAAAATATTGCGCTTGATGCCAAACCACTCCCTGAGATTGATGTGGTTGATATTTTGCAAGAATTGCGCGAAGGCGAGAAAGCCACTTTCGTGATGTTGGATCAGGTCACCGATCCGCATAATATCGGCGCCATTTTGCGCTCGGCCTGTGTGTTTGGGGCGCGCGGTGTGATTGTACAATCGAAACACGCCCCGGATGTGAACGGGTTGATTGCCAAAACCGCGTGCGGCGCGGTGGAGCATGTGCCCCTTTTATATGAAACAAACCTCACCCGCTGTTTGGAAAAGCTCAAACAACACGGATTCTTTGCCGTGGGCTTGGATGAGCGCGGTCAGGTTGATCTTCATCACGGCCCGCGTTATGGGCGCACCGTGCTGGTTTTGGGGGCGGAAGGGGCCGGATTACGCCCCTTGGTGCGGGAATCATGTGATATTTTGATGAAGCTTGCGACCTTCGGCCCGATCAGCAGTTTAAATGTCTCAAACGCGGCCGCCGTCAGCCTTTATGCCTTATGTGATAAAGACTCGTGATAAAAATTAACATAATACTAAATTTTCTTGTGTTTTCAGGATTTTTCGGTTATTTTGTTTTTAACAATATTTAAAAAAGGGGTGTTTCATGTCGGGATTTATTTCAAAATTTGCAATTGCGGCGGCGGCGACAATAACGGCGGCTGGTGTGAATGCACAAAGCACCAACAACACGGCCGTTACCCTCGACGATATTGACTCACAATCCCAAGTCACCCCGGCCGAAGTTCCGACCTATGTCGTTCCGGCTTATAATGTTGTTCCTCCGGAAATTGAAAATGCCCGCCCACGCCCGCGCAATGATGAAATTGCACCGGCTCCAACCGCTCCTATCACATATGACGTGCGCGGTGTTCAACGCGGTGTTGGCCCTGGTGATATTGTTCAAGGCAATATTCGTGATTGGCAAGGTGCCCCTGGCCCGTTTGGAACCTTCCAAGGCCGCCGCCCACCAATCGGTAACCCTGCCAATCCAACTGATCCATTATGGCGTTATTATGATCGTGGTGTTGATGTGGTGGGGGATGCGTTTGGAATTGGTGATTCGCGCGCCTGGCAACGTTTTGCTGGAAGAGCGCGTGCGGACGCGTTAACCCAAAGCCGTATGAGTGTTTCTTTTAATATCCATTGTGACGGCAAATCACCGGAACAGATTCAAGCCGAAGTGGAGCGCATGTACACAACCGGCGAGACAACAAATTGTGCAAAACAAATTGATAATCCTGGGCGTTGGCAACAACAACGCTTGCGCAATCTTGGAAATGGTTTGGGGCGCGATATTTGGTATGGCACGGGCCTTGCCGATGCGATCCCGCAAATCTTGCCTGGGCCGCGTGTTGGTCGCTAACTAAGACTTTATCCGCGCGCCACTTTCCTTTACCCTCACATCATGATGAGTGTTTTTGTGAGTTCTTGATATCTGAGAAAGAAGATAATGGATACATGGCTTTTGATTTCATTGTTGGCCCCCATTCTTTTTGCTCTCAATAATATCATTGATCAGATTTTGATTCGCAAATACTTTTCTGATTTTCCGGCACTTGCTATCTATGTGGGAGCCCTTGTCTATATTTTATTTATTCCATTTGTTTCAATATTTTTTTGGCAGTCTTTGAAAATTGATCTCGCAACCGCTGGTCTTTTAATTTCACTTGGCTTTGCTTCTTTATTTATCTGGATTCCCTATTTCAAAGCCTTAGATAAAATTGATAGCAGTGTAGCAATGCCGCTTTTGCAAACGAATCCTGTTTTTGTCTATGCTCTAGCTTTAGCGTTTCTCAATGAAACTGTTACCGCCAATATTGTGATTGCTTCTTTCTTAATTCTCGTAGGGGCGATTTTGGTAAGTGTTAACTTTAATCAAATAAAACTTCCTCTCAAGCCAATATTTAATATTCTTTTATGTGCCTTTTTGGTAGCCATTCAAACCGTGCTCATGAAAGTTTTTGTCAACCAAGAGATTTCAGTTTTTATACTTTCTTTTTGGATGGCTGTTGGATTTGCCTTAGCAAGCATAATACGTTTATTATTAAGTAGGCGCTTAATTTTTATTCTAATTGAAAAATTGAAGAATTCTAAAGGGAGAATATTTATACTCTCTTGCTCTCAAGAGATATCTTACTTCACAAGTCTGACCTTAAGTTTTTATGCTCTTAAGCTGGCGCCGGCCGCAGGAGTCGTGTCATCGGTAATGTCTGTGCATGCGCTTTATGTTCTTATCCTAGCAGTGCTTTTCTCTCACATTTTTCCCGACTATTTTGATGACTTGCGCGGAAAAAATAAGGAATCGCGGCTTCTTATCATTCAACGTCTGTGTGCTATTATTTTGATTATGACTGGAATATCCATTTTGGGGTATTTTGAGACATAAGATTACCCCTTTATCCTCCTGTCACTTTCCTTTACCGTCACATCATGACGGATCATTTACGCGACATGGTGTTGATTGACGGCTCGGGATTTATTTTCCGTGCCTTTCACGCATTGCCCCCCATGACAAACCCGCACGGCGTTCCGGTGAATGCGGTGTTGGGTTTTTGCAACATGCTGCAAAAAACAATTGCACAATATCATCATGCCCATATTGCCGTTGTCTTTGATGCCGCACGGCGCAATTTTCGCAATGATATTTATCCCGCTTACAAAGCTAACCGTGATGAAACGCCGCCTGATCTTATTCCGCAATTTTCTCTGATCCGCGATGCGGCGCACGCTTTTGGTTTGCCGACGTTGGAGCTCGATGGGTTCGAGGCCGATGACGTGATCGCGACTTATGCGCGTCTGGCGGTAAAATCTGGTCACAAAGTTCATATCGTTTCATCTGATAAAGATTTGATGCAATTGGTGCGCGATGATGTCGTGTTGTATGATCCGATGAAAAATATTGAAATTGGCGTCGCGCAAGTTCATGAAAAATTTGGTGTCGCGCCAAACCGTGTGATTGATGTGCAAGCATTGGCGGGTGACAGTTCGGATAACGTGCCCGGTGTGCCGGGAATCGGCATTAAAACGGCCGCGCAATTAATTGAACAATTTGGTGATTTGGAAACTTTGCTCACCCGCGCGCATGAAATTCCGCAACCGAAAAGGCGCGAAACATTAATCAATCATGCGCAAGATGCGCGCATCTCTTACAAGCTTGTGAAGCTTGATGATCACGCACCTGTACCGCTTGAGATTTCCGATTTGGTCATCCGCCAAGACGATCCACAAAAGCTTATTGATTTTTTACAAGCGCATGGTTTTCGCTCGGTGTTGACGCGGATGAATCAAGCATCGCCGGTGGCACAAGTGGCACCAAAAACGTACGCACTTGTACCTGAAAAAATAACGACTTCTAAACTTGAAAAAAAATATCACCTCGTCACAGACATCACCTTGTTGCAAAAAATTATGACCCAAGCGGTGGAGCGCGGCATCTTGGCGATTGACACGGAAACAACGGGTTTAACCCCCGCGCGTGTTGATTTGGTGGGAATTTCTTTGTGTGTTCATGCGGGCGAAGCTTATTACATTCCGCTGGCTCATGGTGCGGGTGATGATTTGTTGGGTGATAATAAGGACGCACCGACACAGTTAAAAATTTCTGATGTCATGCGTGTTTTAAAACCTATCTTGGAAGATCCATCCATTTTAAAAATCGGCCAGAATATCAAATATGATATGCAGATGTTTTTTGCGCATGATATTTACATCGCGCCACTCGATGACACAATGCTTTTGTCCTATGTGCTTGATGGCACGGCGCATGGTCACGGGTTAGATGAATTGGTAAAATTATTTTGTGATCATGAGATGATTTCCTATGATTCCGTGACGGGTACGGGGCGTGGGCGCATTTCTTTTGCCCAAGTGCCGTTGGACAAAGCATGTGATTATGCGGCGGAAGATGCCGATTATACATTGCGGTTGTGGGAAATTTTAAAACCGCGCCTGGCGGCCTCGAAAAAAACATCCGTGTACGAAGATATCGAACGCCCGCTTATTCCTATTATTGCAAAAATGGAATGGACGGGAATACGTGTTGACTCATCTGTTTTAAAGAATTTAAGCCAAAAATTCTCAACACGCATTTTCGAATTGGAACAACGTATTCATGCGTCCGCGGGGCGCAGTTTTAATATCGGATCCCCAAAACAATTGGGTGCGGTGTTGTTTGATGATTTGAAATTACCGGGGGGAAGCAAAACAAAAACCGGTGAATGGTCAACGGCCGTGGATGTGTTGGAAGAATTATCAGCCCAAGGGCATGATTTTGTTGATTTGATTTTGGAATGGCGGCATCTGAGCAAATTAAAATCCACCTACACAGAAGCGTTGCAAGACGCAATTGCACCGCGCACCCATCGTGTGCATACATCTTTTTCTTTGGCGACGACGTCAACGGGGCGGTTGTCGTCTTCCGATCCAAATTTGCAAAATATTCCCATCCGCACCGAGGAAGGGCGCATGATCCGCACCGCCTTTGTGGCCCGTGAAGGGTATAAACTCGTCTCGGCGGATTATTCACAAATTGAATTGCGGATTGTGGCGGAGATGGCAAATATTCCCGCTTTGAAAAAAGCCTTTCTCGATGGGATTGATATTCACATTGCGACCGCTTCTGAGGTGTTTGACGTGCCGCTTCATGAGGTCACATCGGAGCTGCGCCGATCCGCCAAGGCAGTGAATTTCGGCATTATTTACGGGATAAGTGGTTTTGGTTTATCCAAACAATTAGGCTGTGAACCAGGTGAAGCCCAAGCGATCATCAAACGTTATTTCGCACGTTTCCCCGAGCTTCAAGCCTATATGGAGCGTGCAAAAATCGAAGCGCGGCAAAATGGTTTTGTGAGAACCTTATTTGGCCGCACCTGTACCATCTCTGGCATTCACGATAAAAATCCGGCGCGCAAACAATTCGCGGAACGCCAAGCGATCAACGCGCCGATCCAAGGCACGGCGGCCGATCTTGTCAAATTGGCGATGATTGAGATTAACCGCGCTATTGCCGATCACTCCCTCAAAGCCATCTTGCTTTTACAAGTCCATGACGAATTAATTTTCGAAGTGAAAGATGAAGATGCACAAGTCAGTTGCGCGAAGATCAAAGAATTGATGGAAAAGATCAGCCCGTTTTCAATCCCCTTAACGGCGGATGCGAAGATTGGCACAAGCTGGGCTGAGGCGCATTAAGTCCTGCGGCGCAGGCGTAAAACGGTGATCACCAAGGTTACGAAACTGGCTGTGAACCAAAAAAGTGCATATTGCGCATGATTATTGCGGATATTATTCACAACCGGCATCGGCGCAAGGCTGAGATGTGCGGGCGGTGCTTCAAGATAAAAAATCTCTTCAGTCAGCAAAGAGTCAGGCCAGTGACTTTTTAAATCAAGGTTTTCCAAACGAAACCAAATATTGCGCGCCGGGTCATTGCGCGGTGTGAAGATATTGTGTGGGGGCGGTTTGATCCATCCAATGACGTTCGTGATTTCTGAAGTGTAAGATAAATTGATCTTCTCATTATTGGTTAAGCCCAAAATGGTTGGAATACAGTTTTTATCTTTCATACAAAAACGCACCACTAAAGCCTTTGTGGGTTTTCCCTCTAAAATCTGGCCACGCAGAAAAATCGGTTTCTCAAGAACAAATTTTCCGTTGATGGCAAGACGTGAAGCTTCACGCTTTGAAAGTTGCGCGATATTTTCAAATGTATTTTGTTTTAAAACCTCAACGGGTACGGCCTGGGCATGGGCGTAATCATCCAAAAGGCGCGTTTTCCACTCCAAACGCTTTATTTGCCACATGCCCAAAGACACAAAGATTCCGGTGCATATCAGCATGAAAATAAGAAAGAAAATCGGAAAGCTTGGTTGTTTATCCGTCATGATCCGTATCTTCCCACGAGGTTGCGCGATACTTCCATTGCAACCCCATCACATAAGCGGTAAGGGGGCGCAAACTTCCCAAGGTTAAAACAAGTGCAAGCACGCCCCATAAAATCGCATGCAGCCACAAAGGTGGCGTGAATGTAAATTCCACCCACAAAGCGAGGGGAACGAGCGTAAATCCCAAAATGAAAATCAAAAAAACGGCCGGGCCGTCTGCGGAATCAGACTCACGATAATCCAACCCGCAATCATCACATTTATCTTTAAGAGAGAGATTTAAAAATCCAGGCTTATATAAAGATCCAGTTTGGCAACGTGGGCATTTACATTCCCACGCCGCCTTGATCAATTTTATATCCATCGTTTAATGTCCGCCAAGCGGAACAGGTTCAATACCGTGCAATTGGCGCGCAGCATCGACATCACCAATACCAATTGTACCACCCCACCAATAAATGGCAACGAACAAGAACAACCAAACGACATCAACGAAATGCCAATACCATGCGGCCGCTTCGAATCCGAAATGGCGGTCGGCGGTGAAATGGCCTTTTTTCGCACGTAACCAACATACGAATAAAAACACCGTTCCCACAAAGACGTGGAATCCGTGGAAGCCGGTTGCCATGTAAAAGGTTGACGAGAATGCCCCACCTTTGAAGGCATAACCCGCATGCTGATACTCATAAATTTGAAAGGCGGTGAAAAGAACGCCCAAGATAATCGAGTAACGCAAGCCTTCTTCAAGGCCGCGTTGATCATTCTTTAAAACCGCATGGTGCGCCCATGTGACGGTACAACCCGAAAGCAATAAAATCATCGTCATAAGGAATGGCAAATCAAACGGCGGAATGGGTGTGAATTGCGGTGGTGGCCACACACCTTTTGTGTAATCAAGGCGCATGATTTGGTTTGCGGCATCCGCCATCAAACTCACATCAAAAAACGCCCAGAAGAAGGCGACAAAAAACATCACCTCCGAGGCAATGAACAACGCCATACCGTAACGAAGGCCAGTTTCGGTGATGGGGTTGTGAACTTTTTCATGAATAGTTTCAAAGATGACATCTTTCCACCACAAAAACATAAAGGTGAGAACGGCAAGAAATCCGATGACGGTGCCTTTTACACCAAAATGAATTCCTTCCCATTTCACATCATGCATAAATAAAACTGTGCCCACCGCCAAAAGCCCGGCCGCGAATGAAATCGCCATAGGCCAAATGCTGGGGCGCACCAGGTGATAAGGATGTGGTTTACCGGTGGTACCAAATTCAATATTGTCGGCCATGAAAAAACTCGCTTAGGAAAATTAATTATTAATCGGAATGGCCTTGGTGGGCGCTTTGCCATTATAAAAGGCTTCGAGAGCTTGATCAAGCTCCCGGCTTTCCGCACGGAAGAATGTGTAAGACAAGGTGATGGTATCAAGCCCTTCCAATTGGCGGTCTTTCAGGATTTCGGGGTCCACATAAAAAACAACCGGGAAATGGGCTTCTTGCCCGGGGGCAATCATTTGATAATTGAAACAAAAACATTGGGTTTTGTGGAAATATTTTCCGGCGGCCGGAGGGCTGACATTATAAACGGCGGTGCCAGCTTCGGGTTTCCCGCTTTCGTTACGGGCGACATATGAGATTAAAGTTTCTTGGCCGATTGGCACGGTGACTTTGGGTTGCTCGGCTTTAAAATCCCACGGCAAATTCGGGTTGGTGTCCGTGTTAAAGGTCACGGTGATTTTGCGGTCTGATACGGTCTTGGCCGACGCCTCCGCTTGATAAGCTTGCCCGCCAAATCCGGTAACGCGGCAAAATAATTCATATAGCGGAACGGATGCAAAAGATAACCCAACCATGCCGATCACGATACCAATGACCATCAAGCCGGTGCGTTGGTTTTTGCGAACAAGATCTGAGTCAGTTTTATTGGTTAAAGTCATCGGCTAATGCGGGAAGATCTAATTGTTGTGTGTCTGTCATCGGCTGCGATGATGCGGGTGGTGCGGGTGGCTCCACAAAAGAAGATTGTGCGGGGCCGCCATTTACTGTGCCGTGCGTGGCATATAAATTTTCAAGATAATTTTGGCTGCGTGCTTTAAAAGCTTGGCCGCGTTCTTCCCATTCTTGTTGATAGGCTTCGCGTTGTGCGCCATATAAATAAAGCGTATCCGCTTGAGCATAGGAAACAAACAAAACACACGCAAAAAAGAGCATCAAAGATTTCATCAAAACCCCACGCCATGTTCTTGGATTTTTAAAATCGTAATCGCCCAGATGAGGGCAATCCATCCGAAAATAATCGCCAATACCACCAAATTCTTTTTCAATTTTGTTTTGTGTAAGGAACCAATCGGCATCGTAAAATCCTCTTCAACTTACTTTATCATATATGGGTGATCATCAGCGTTAAAAAAAGAGCAAAAAGATAAAAAACAGAATAACCGAACATCAAGCGCGCCGATTTATAACCTGTTTCTTGCATAACGCGCACACAGGTAAAGGTGAAAAAAAGACTTAAAATTCCGGCAATAACCCCATAACTCCACGTGGCAAAGCCCAAAAACCACGGCGCCATCGTCAGCGGGATGAGGATGAGCGTATAAAGAAACATCTGGCGTTTTGTGGCAACCTCTCCCGCCACAACCGGCAACATGGGGATGTTGGCGCGTTTATAATCTTCATTGGCGAAAAGGGCCAACGCCCAAAAATGGGGTGGGGTCCAAAAGAAAATAATCAAGAATAATAAAATCGGAAAAAGGGTGATGTCATGGGTGACCATGGCCCATCCGACCATCGGCGGAAATGCGCCGGCCGCTCCACCAATGACAATATTTTGTGGGGTGCGGCGTTTGAGCCAAATCGTGTAAATCGCCACATAAAAAAAACTGGCAAAGGCCAAAATTCCGGCAGCGACCCAATTGGTGGCAATGCCCATGAGCATGACGGCCAAAATAGTCATGAAAATTGCAAAGCCCAAAGCATCATCGGGGGCAATGCGTCCCATGGGAAGCGGGCGTGATTGCGTGCGTTTCATCAAGGTGTCGATATCGCGTTCAAACCACATGTTAAACGCACCGGCCGCACCCGCGCCAAAGGCCAGCGCGCAAATTCCAACAGCCGCTAAAAAGGGGTGAAGCTCTTCACGTCCCGGGGCAACCCAATATCCGGCAAAGCCGGAAAAGACAACCAAGGACATCACGCGCGGTTTCAAAAGGGCGAAAAAATCACGCGTGCGTGAGGAGACGGGAACCACATCATTCATGCCATGATTTCTGGCACAAGATTACTCTTCAGAAAAGCGAATAATAAAAAACCCGCCAATTTTGACGGGTTTTTTTAAAGATGTTTTAGAGGTGATGCTTATTTCACCGTTGGTTGAATTTCAAATTGGTGGAAAGGTGGTGGTGAGGATAAGGTCCATTCCAACGTCATGGTGTTGGGCTGAACATTCCAATAATTGTCACCAACGCGCCGTCCCCAAATGACCGTGTAAAGGGCTAAAAGCACAAAAAACACACTTGAGGCAAGGGCAATCAGAGCACCCAAGCTTGAGATGTAATTCCACAAGCCATATCCAACCGCTTGTTGTGAAATCCATTCAATTTTCGCAACCGGGTTGACGAACAAGCCTTCAAGTTCGGGCGGGGGAACATCACCCGGATAATCGGGGTAACGGCGCGGCATACCCGCAAGCCCCAAGAAATGTTGCGGGAAGAAAAGCAAGTTCACGCCAATAAAGGTGGTCCAGAAATGGAACTTACCCGCCCATTCCGGATATTGCCGTCCCGAGATTTTCCCGATCCAATAATAAAAGGCCGCGAACAAGGCAAACACCGCACCCAATGACAACACGTAATGGAAGTGCGCGACAACGTAATACGTGTCATGAAGTGCGATATCCATTCCGGCATTCGCAAGCACAACACCCGTGACACCACCAACGGTGAACAGGAAAATAAAACCAAGGGCAAACAACATCGGTGTTGGGAATCGCAGTGACCCGCCCCACATTGTTGCAATCCATGAGAAAATTTTAATCCCCGTCGGCACCGCGATGATCAAGGTTGCGGCGGTGAAATAAGCGCGTGTGTCAACACTGATACCGGTTGTGTACATGTGGTGCGCCCACACAACAAACCCGACAAAGCCGATCGACACCATCGCATACGCCATTCCCAAATAACCAAAGACAGGCTTTTTCGAAAAGGTGGAAACGATGTGGCTGATGATCCCGAACGCGGGCAAGATCATGATGTAAACTTCCGGATGGCCGAAGAACCAGAAAAGATGTTGATACAAAATCGGATCACCACCACCTTCTGGGTTAAAGAAAGCCGTGCCGAAATTACGGTCGGTGAGCAACATGGTAATCGCACCACCAAGAACGGGGACAGCCAAAACAAGCAAGAAAGATGTGATCAACATCGCCCACACAAAAAGCGGCATTTTGTGCAATGTCATGCCCGGTGCGCGCATGTTGAAAATGGTGGTGATGAAATTCGCCGCACCTAAGATGGAACTCGCCCCCGCCAAGTGAAGTGCGAAAATCGCCATATCCACCGACATGCCCGGATGTCCCAATTTCGCGGATAAAGGCGGATAAACCGTCCAACCTGTGCCCGCACCCGGGCCAACAAAAGCCGAGGCAGCCAGCAGTAAAAACGCCGGAACCAATAACCAAAATGAGACGTTATTCAAACGCGGAAACGCCATATCGGGCGCACCGATCATTAACGGCACAAACCAATTTCCAAATCCACCGATCAAACCCGGCATGACCACAAAAAACACCATGATCAAACCATGCGCGGTGATCCACACATTCCATGTTTGCCCATTCCCATCGGCCAGAAATTGCATACCGGGGTCGGCCAATTCCATGCGCATCATGCCCGAAAAAGCCCCACCAATAATTCCGGCAAGGATGGAGAAAATAATATAAAGCGTGCCAATATCTTTGTGGTTGGTTGAACAAAACCAACGGGTAAAAAACCCAGGTGTATGATCGTGATCGTGCGAATGATCAGAAGCGGTGTCGTGTGATGTTGCCATTTTTCTTTACCTCAAAAAATTAATTTGTTTGCGCAGGCGCTTCAGCAGGAGTTTCAGCCGACTCTCCAGAAGTTGGAGCCGAAGCTGCAGGAGCTGTAGCCGCTGGTGTTTCTGGTGCTGTTACCGCGGGGGGTGCTGTTCCCTCTGCCGCCGCTGGTGTCGCAGGTGAATCAGGTGCGGTGACTTGTGTGACTGCTGGCGCAGCGGACGGCATCGTGCCGCCTTTTTCCGCGACCCACGCTGCGAATTCTTCTTCCGTTACGGCTTTAATTTCAATCGGCATGAACGCATGACCCGTGCCGCATAATTCCGAACACTGGCCGTAATATGTTCCGGGTTTTGTGATTTTCACCCATGTTTCGTTCAAACGACCGGGCACGGCATCCATCTTAATTCCAAAAGCGGGAACCGCGAAAGCATGCAACACATCCGCCGCCGTGATTTGAAAGCGCACGACTTTGTTGATCGGAACCACAACCGGATTATCGGTGGAGAGCAAACGATGTTGCCCTTTGGTCGGGTCAATCTCAGCATCCTTGATCATATACGACATGAAATTAATGCCGCCATGATCGGGATAATCATAACCCCAATACCATTGATAACCGGTGGCTTTGATCGTCAGATCCGGATTTTCAAAGCGCGATTCATAATATAACAACCGAAAACTGGGAACCGCGATGACCACCAAAATTAAAACCGGAATAATGGTCCAAATAATTTCCAACGGCACATTGTGTGATGTTTTGGATGGCACAGGATTTGCTTTTTCATTAAAGCGCAGCACCACATAAATCATCAGCAACAAAACAAAAATCGCGATTCCAAAAATGATGTACAAAATGAAATCATGAAAATCATGAATATGTTCCATCACCGTGCTGGCCGCGGGTTGCAAATTTAATTGCATCGGTTCCGGCAAGGCGGCCAAAGCGGGGGTCATGATGAAGGCCAAAAAGGCAAAAGCAAGAAAAGAAAAAGCGCGGGAAAAAGTCATGTATCACATACCGATGAAAGTTTTTAAAATTACTCTGCACTATGCCGCAAATTGATAAAGAATTACAGAGGAATATGCAGAATTTATTCCCCCTTATTTTTAGAAAAAAGAACGCGCGTTAGATCTTTCTTTCCTAAAAAATTTTATGCCCCGCGCCGAAAGAAGAGGGCGCGCATTTTTTGTTTTGATTGTCGTAACCGCGAATTCTTTTTTCAATCTCTGCATCCCATCACGCGACATTAAATTTCCCCAGATTCTTTTCCGCGCACTATGAAAAGACAGAATTAAAATTATATTATGAATAAAAAGCATCAAAATAGCCAAAAATGATCGAATTATAGTACAGCTGAGTACTATAATTCCCCAGTTTCTAAAGGGCTTTAAGAATTCATAAGACCAAAAAATTGGCCGCAAGGCCGGGCCGGCTTAAGGTTATTCGTAAAATTCCCAGCTAATTTACCCCCCCCAAGCCAATAATCCCCACTCTTTTTGCATTATGTATAATAATTTATTTCAAGAGTTTAAAATACTCAACCCCGCGATGGCGGCCGTTTCGGCGCGTAAAATTGTCTCGCCCAAATTGACCGGTTGGGTTGTTGCCTGAATCCTATTTTTTTCATCGTCCGAAAATCCGCCTTCGGGCCCAATCAAAAAACACCATGGTGCTTGTTGCGGCTTTAAGCGGGGAAAATCTCCACGCTCTAGGGCCGCAAAAATTGACGCTGGCGGATTTTTTAAAAAATCTTCCAAAGAACGAAGAGGATGAAAAACGGGAATCGTCATACGTTCGGATTGTTCGGCCGCTTCGATGATGTGACGCGCAATACGCGGTTCATTTAATTTGTGATGTTGTGTGAAGCGTGTGATGAGTGGGTAAAAATCACTCACCCCCAACTCGACCGCTTTTTCAATGAGAATATCAAGCCGCGGGCCTTTTAAGGGCGCAAAGGCCAAAGCGCGCAAAGGGGGTGCGCCAGGTTGTGGCCGCAAAAGGGATTCGCAATAAAGGGTCATGGATTTTTTGGTGATGGTTTCAATCCGCGCCCGGGCTTCCCCATCACGGCCATTGAAAATCCTCACAACATCCCCGACATTTTTGCGCAGAACATGGCATAAATAATGAACGGCGTCTGCTTGGGGAAGAATATGTGCGCCTGTGTGAAAATTGCTTTCCACATAAAGGCGCGGCGCGTTATGATCATGTGTCATCATTTTTTCTTAGCACAGATTTTTACATGCCGCATACAGATTTAACACCCGATCATTTTTTGGTGCGCCACCTTCCCGAAACATTGCGCCCTTGGGCGATGTTGATGCGGCTTGATCGCCCCATCGGCATATGGTTGTTGTTGCTTCCCAGTTGGTGGGGAATTTTTATCGGCACACAAGGTTTAAAAGATTTTGGCGTAGCTGATTTATACTATGTCGCACTTTTTGCATTTGGTGCGGTGATCATGCGGGGTGCGGGATGTGTGATCAATGATTTGTGGGATCGCAAGATTGATGCGCAAAATGTACGCACATCTGATCGCCCCTTGGCATCGGGTGTGATTACACCGCTTCAAGCTTTTATTTTTCTCGCCCTTCTTTTATGGATCGGCTTGATCATTTTGGTGCAACTTCCCTTTGCGGCCATTGTCACGGGCGTTGTTGCGGTGAGTTTAAGTATTTTTTATCCATTGGCCAAACGCGTGACATGGTACCCGCAAATCATTTTGGGCATCACGTTTAATTTAGGAATCCTCATGGGGTGTGCGGCCGCGCACGGGTCGATCACGTTCACCGCATGGTGTGTTTACATTGCTGCAATCTTTTGGACATTGGCCTATGACACAATTTATGCCCATCAAGATGTTGAGGATGATTTGGCAAGCGGCATGAAATCAACCGCTTTAAAATTTGCACAAAATTCTCTCGTTTTTATTGGCGGGTTTTACGCGATCTTGTTTTTCATTTTATTTATCACCGGGGTGATGAACGGTGTTGCGGCTTCTTTTTATATTTTATGGGCTTGCGCCGCACTTTATGCCGCATTGCGGTGGTATTTGTGGAAGTCAGATGACCCGGTTTCGTGCCTCAAAACATTTCGGGCCAATCGCGATGTGGGGCTTTTGATTGCCGGCGCATTTTTACTTGCGTAAGAAAAAATTTTGCGGCAAGATTCAAAGATAAGCAAAAAAATAAAATTCCAACAGGGATTATTACCATGAGTGTTATTGATATCTTCGCCCCGCGTTTTGGCAGTGCCGCCAATATTTCCACGGCCTTTCTCACCGAACATGAAATGTTGAGTGTTTACGGCCAAGATATCGGTACAAAACTTCCCGTCACCGCCGAACCCGCGCAATTGGTGCGCGATACATACCGTTTCGGGGCGGAGCAAACCGAAAAATTTCGAAGCTTGGTTGTCGGATTTTTTAAGGCCGCCGCCCAGCATGACCGCAGCATTCTTCAAGCACCTTTGGAATCAAAAGGAACGCCCGATCATCCGGAGCGTTATTTGCGCCCGCTTTTGCAAACGGAAACGGTGACACCGCAAAAGGCGGCGGATATGGCGTTGTTTTACACGAAAATTTCAAACCCCCTTCCACCCGAGATGGTGATTTTTCTTCCCCCCGATGATGAATCGCGTGACAAAATTGCCGATGCGTTAATTCCGTTTCGCAAATTATTCACCCAAGTGATGACACAAGCGGATGCAACGACGGTGGGTGTTTATGTGCGTCTTGAATTGCCAAAGCCCGCACAACTTATTTTAGGGCATTAATCACGCCACCACATCACGCAAATTTTGCACCGCCACCGACAACATCGCAAGATCGGCCGTGCCGCTTGCGTGCATGCTGTTGAGCATATTCAAACTATGAATGATTTTATCCGCATGCGCTTTCTCCCACGAATCCCAATTTTTAAATTCGAGAACGCGGGTGGTAAGGCTTGCTTGAACCGCATAAAGCTGATCAAGAATTTGCGCATTTGCGGCTTGCACCCACGCATCATGGCTGTGAAGATTTTTGGCTTGGGTGCGCAGCCATTCACATTGGAATTTCTCGCCAACGCGGAAATAAACCCGCGCCGTTTGAAGAATATCGGCCTTGGCCGCTTCGGCCGTTGTGATGATATCGGGGCCGGAACCAATCACTTTAAACAGCGCGATTTGCCAAGCCAAATCTTTCGGCACGCCGTCTTTGACCCAATGGGCTTGCTGTTCCTTCAGCATGGTCAAGGATGCGGGCGGCAAAATTTTTGCCATTTCCCGTTTTAACAAGGTGATATTCTTATAATAAAATTCTTTACGGGATTCCGTTTTCGCCGAAGGCGCTTTTGTCGCAAACCACGTTGTTTCACGCTCGGCAAGGCGCGAGATTTTGCGCAAGGCTTCCAGTTGCACACGCGCCGGAATTTTATTATCAAGCGATTCAATTTCATCCCACAAAGGACGCAGCGCAAAAACATCGCGCACCATCAAAAATGCACGGACAATATCGGCGGCCGAACATCCGGTTTTTTCCATCGCCAATTGCAAATAAGTCGGCCCCATGCGGTTGATGACACTGTTGGCAATCGATGTGGCAATGATCTCACGTTTTAATTGATGGTTTTTGATGAAAGGCGCGTATGATTTTTGCAACGCCTCAGGAAAATAAGTCACGGCCCAATCGACCATCATCGGATCATCGGGCAGGGTCGTGGCAAGAAGATCACCCGCCAAAACAATTTTACTGTAGGATAATAACAAGCTCATCTCCGGGCGTGTGAGGCCTTTATCCAAACTGCGGCGTTGCAAAATCTCATCATCTTGGGGAAGATATTCCAACGCGCGGTTTAATTTACCTGCACGTTCCAAGCTTGATAAAAACTGCGCGTGTTGATCTAACGTCGTCGTGGCTTGTAATTCCATCAACGAAAGCGCTTGGGTTTGTTGGTAATTATCGCGCAAGACAAGCTGCGCCACATCATCGGTCATGCGCGCAAGAAGTTTGTTGCGTGAGGACGTATCCAGTTTTTGTTTTTTATCTTGCGCCACTTGTGCCAATAAAATTTTGATATTGACCTCGTGATCTGATGTGTCGACACCGGCCGAATTATCAATGAAATCCGTATTTAATCGCCCACCGCGCAGCGCATAAGCAATGCGCGCCCGTTGGGTCATGCCCATATTCGCCCCTTCGCCAATGACCTTGGCGCGCAACTCATCCGCATTGATCCGCAGCGCATCATTGGCACGATCGGCCGCATCCATATCGGTTTCATGCGTGGCCTTGACAAAAGTTCCGATGCCGCCGAAGAAAAGCAAATCCGCATCATGTTTCAAAAGCACACGGATGAAATCCGGCGGGGTGATCGTGCTTTCTTTAATGCCGAAACATTTTTGAATTTCCGGGGTCAGTTTTAAAATTTTATCATTGCGGTTAAAAATGCGCCCGCCTTTGGACAAAAGGGCGGTGTTATAACCTTCCCATCCTTTGGCCGCATCGAACAAACGTTGGCGTTCGGCAAACGTTTTTTTCGCATCCGGTGTTGGGTCACAAAAAATATGCATGTGATTAAACGCGGCGATGAGATGGATATGTTGCGATTGCAACATGCCGTTTCCAAACACATCCCCCGCCATATCACCCACGCCAATGACGGTGAAATTTTGTGTTTGGGTGTTGATATTCATTTCACGGAAATGGCGTTTCACCGATTCCCACGCCCCACGCGCGGTGATGCCCATTTTTTTGTGATCATAACCGGCCGACCCTCCGGAAGCGAACGCATCCCCCATCCAAAATCCATATTCCAACGACAAGGCATTGGCGATGTCGGAGAATGTCGCCGTGCCCTTATCGGCGGCCACAACCAAATACGCATCATCGGAATCGTGACGCACAACATCTTTGGGCGGAATAATTTTTGATCCCACTTGATTGTCGGTGATATCCAAAAGGCCGCGAATAAAAATTTGATAACACGCAATACCTTCTTGTTGAAAGGCGTCGCGCCCGCCAGTAACGGGTGGCTTTTTCACGATAAAACCGCCCTTGGCCCCCATGGGAACAATCACGGCGTTTTTCACCATTTGTGCTTTCATCAAGCCCAATACTTCGGTGCGAAAATCTTCGTGGCGGTCTGACCACCGCAAGCCCCCGCGTGCAATGCGGTCGCCGCGCAAATGAATACCTTCCACGCGCGGAGCATACACAAAAATTTCCCGGTAAGGGCGCGGGGCCGGAAGATTGGGAACCGTGTGGGAATCAAATTTAATCGCAATATAATCTTTGCCGCGTCCGTGCTTATCTGTTTGATAAGCATTGGTGCGCAAGGCCGATTCCATCGCACCAAACACCGCCCGCAAGATACGATCTTGATCAAGGGATTTTACCGCATCAAGCGATTGGTGAAATTCTTTTGCAATATTGGCCATGAATTTCGCACGGTCTTTTGAGACATCTAACGCAAATTTCGCCGCGAAGAAACGCACCAAAGTGCGGCATAAATCCGCATGATCCGTCAACGCTTGTTCCAAGTAAGGCAGCGAGTAACGCAAGCCCGTTTGGCGAATATAGCGCACAAAACTTCGCAGAATCATAATCTCGCGCGGTGTCAGTTGGGCAAGAACTACCAATTTGTTCAAGCTGTCATTCTCAAAATTGCCGTGCGTGACGTGAAGGAAAATATTTTCAAAACCGTCTTTGATTTTGGCGACATCCAGCGGGGAAATATGTGCGGGTTGTTCTAACAAGACATCTTGAATCCACACCGTATCAACCGCCCCGTTGGGGGTGACGGGGTAAGGATATTCGGCGATGACCTTCAGCCCCATATTCTCCAAAATCGGGAGAATATCCGATAACGGAATGGGCGTGTTTTTTGAAAAGATTTTCAAACAAAGTTGGTGCGGTTGCACTTGGTTTGAACGAAATAAATCAACACCCAATTGGCCGCTTTTTAAGACGGCATCAATTTGCACCATGTCATGTGTGGCTTGGCGCGCCGTATAACTTTCTTGATAAGAAAAAGGAAAAGCGGTTCCGTAGCGTTCCACTTGTTGCGCCGTGAGTTCCCCGTCGTGATAACGGTCGTTTAATGCTTCCGTGAGGCGTTCGGCCCAACTGCGCCCGACATGGCGCAATTCATTTTCAATGGCGCCCGCGTCATAAGCGCGCTTGGCACCATGCGGCCATTCCAACACAAAAATAATCCGCACAAGGTGGGAATCGTCAACGGTTGAATAAAAATTCGTGCACGTCGCGTGAAGGTGTTTTTCAAGAACTGTTTGAAATTTTTGCCGCAGCCGCGTGTCAAAACGATCGCGCGGCACATACACAAGGGCGGTGATGGTGCGGCCGAATGGGTCTTCGCGCAAGAAAGATGCAATGCGTGGTTTTTGTTGAAGATGCAGAATGCTTAAGCAGGTTGTGTAAAGTTTTCCCACATCCATTTGCAAAAATTCATCGCGCGGAAATTTCTCAATGATGTGGCGCAACGCACGCCCTTCGTGGTTGTTGGGGTCAAAGCCCGCACGTTCCAAAATTTTCGCAGCCTTGAATCGCAACCACGGAATTCCGCGCAAGCTTCGCGAATAAGTGACCGAGGTAAAAAGCCCCAAGACCAAATAAAACCCGTTCATCTGACCCGCATCATCAAACGATTTGATGGTGATCGCATCGACCGGAACACGGCGGTGAACCGGCGACATGATGGCCAATTTTGTGACCATCAAGGGGTTTTTTGCCGTTCCCACATCCGCGTGATTGAGGAGAGCCTTTTCTTCGCCATTTAAAAAATTACCACTTCGTTGTGATGACAAAAGCCCCAAAGCGGTTTTCGGATTGCGGATCAATTTTTGTCCGCGCAAATCATAACGGCACGTACCCAAAAGGGTGAAATTGTCATCATGAATATAATCAAGAAAGGCCAACAATTCGTCTTTCTCATCACTTTTCATGCGCGGCACGTTGGCAAGTGAGGGCGTGATATCTTTCATGCGCAGTTTCATATCTTGCCAATCAGAGGTTGCAAGATTGACGTCTTCGATAATTTGCCGCAAATCATGGGTGATGATTTTGCAATTCTCAGACGTTAAACGCCGCGTCAATTCAATATAAATCACCGCGGTTGGTTGGGTGTTATCGGTGCGTGTTGCTTGTGCCTGGTTTTTTTTATTGAGGTAAAGAAGCGGGTGAATGATGGTTTCAATTTGCAAACCCTTCGCCACCAAATAGGCGGTGACAGAATCAACAATAAATGCCATGTCATGACACATAAGTTCAATGACCGTTGATGGGCGCTCAAACCCGTGGGTTTTTTGGCTTGCCGCACCGACATGAATAAAAAGACCATTCCCACGATTTTTATTTTTTTCAAAAAACCGCCCGGCAATATGACGCAACGTCTCGGCCCCCATGCGGGCATGGTCTTCTTTTGAGAAACTTTCAAAAATAATTTTTTCAAAAGCAGACAGGGAAGAATTTTTTTGAGAGGAAGAAGCGGAGCGCGGCATCGAATAAACCCACAAGTTGTTGACGAGGGTTATATTAGTCGTTCATGCGCAAAGGTCAAAAGACAAAATAAAAACGGCGCGAAACATTGTCCCGCGCCGCACAAAAGAAAATATCAGGGTCGATCAGAATTTTTTGCTGACACTCACGTAAAAGCGTGGGTCGGTGTCGCCTTCGGTTTGCACATCCCGGGTAAGCGGCTTGGCCACAAAAAATTCCGTCTGCAACGCAGGGCCCAAATCAGCCCGGAAACCAAGACCCGCCGAGCTTAAGCTTTCCACATCGGAATCGGTGGTTGAATCACGGTTATAAACTTTCCCCGCATCCCAAAACCCGAAAACTTGCGGCGCATTCACGAGGTTGGCCACTTCCCATTGTGGGTTCCATTGCAATTCCATTTTACCGGCAAACCCGCTATCGCCCACGATTTCGGATGGATCATAACCGCGGCCATAAGAAATGCCGCCCACGCCAAATTCCTCGGATGTGAGTTGCGGGCTGTTGGCCATTTGTCCACGAAGACCCACCAACAAATTCCATCCCGATGCAAGACGCTGAAGACGTTGCGCTTCGGCCTCAACTTTTGTGAATTGCGGTTCACCCAATTCGCGGGTCAAGCGCGCATCGCGTTTTGATGACGCATCAAACCACGACAAACCGCGTGACGCTTGGACATCCACGGTGCTGACGCCGCCGGAGAAAATATTATCCAACGCATCAAAACGACCACCCACGCGCAAGGCACGAATCTGATCTTTGCGGTCATCCGGAATATTGTTTTTGTTTTTCGCATTCCGCGCATCCAACGTCACGCGCGCCAGCAAATTCATGCTGCGGGAACGAATGATCGGTTGTGTGACAGTCGCACCCCAATATTGTGATTGCCCGAACACGTCAAAGTCGCGCAAGTTCAAACCGGGTTCCGTGTTGGTATAGCTGTAATTCAACGCAACATTGGTTCCAAAACGGCCAAAAGGTTGCGCATAAGTTCCCGCGAAATAAGCCAATTCCCGGTCATTCAACGCACGGTGCGGGGCATAAACCACCTGGCCCGTAATGCGTTCATTCATCCCGAAAAAGGAATTGACGGACGCGGCCGCATTTCCTTGCCAGCGACCCAAATAACGTGATCCGTAATTGTCGATACCGACAATTGCGTCATACGCTTTGCGTTCAATCAAAATTGTTAAATCAGCCGCGCCAACAACATTGGGGGACGGGGCGATAATGCTGCGTGCGGAGACACCGGGAAGATCATTGATCAACAACAATGCGCGCTCAAGATCTTTGTTATTGAGCGGCTTGTCACCCGTGGCCGATGTGATGCTTTGTGTATAGGAACGAATAAGCGGCAAAGCCGATTGTTCATCCGCGGGGCCTTCGACCAAGATACGGTCAATGCGGCCTTCGACCACTTGCAAACGCGCCGTACCTTTTTCAATGGTTTGTGGTGGAACCACAATCTGAGTCAAAATATAACCATCATTGCGATATTTGGTGGTGAGGCGTGCCGCGATTTCATAAAGATCAGCAAGCGAGATATTTTGACCAATCATCGCACCATAAACCGAACGCAATTCCGCCTCGCTGTAAGCGGTGACACCTTCGAGTTGTAAATTATCAAGTGTGAAGCGGATTTTATCCGCGCCCGCAGGGGCTTGGGCAATCGCACCGCCCGATGGCATGGCGCTTATGTCTGTGCGCGGGGCTTCAATTGTGCGTTCACGCACCTGATTGTCAAAACGTCCCGCGTCAGCGGCCGGGGCGCGCGGAACCGAGCTTGCCTGCGCATCTAAACCAAGGGTGGTGGTGGCGACGAGCGCCAGACCCAAGATCGTGTAGTTTCTTGTCATAATTTAATCCCCTGAATAGGCGCGACGGCCAAAACTGTTAAAATCCAACTCTTGCTTTATACAATATTGGTAACAGAATACAAGGCTTGGATTTACCAACGCCTGTGCTGCCTGATTCATAAGGCCTTGCTTATGAACAGAAAATTATCTTCCATAAAAAGAAAATAAATTTATGAAAAGAGTGGACAGCAAAATTATAAAGGTGATATAACTCACCCATATTAAGGATTTGTTAAGAACTTTGTTGCCGGCGGATTTCATCATGGAATTCCCGCAAAAAGCTTCTTTATCGCCGTTTTAAACACTTACTATTCGAAGGGGAATAGATCATGACATCACGCAACATCCGCACCGCGACCCGCTTTTTGTTCGCAAGCTCGGCTTTGGCCATTTCCATTGCGGCTCCTGCTCATGCGGCTCCTTCTTGGTCGGATATTACGATTACAAATGGAACGGCAACCGTTACGCCAACCAACTCAACCACCACCACAATCAATCAAACATCTACTCGCGCCATTGGTACGGCGCGTGATTTGTCGATCCGTTCTGGTGACACCGTCACTATTAATCAAGCGGCGGGCGCGGGTTCCTTATTCGTTGCAAAGACAACATCAAGAGATGGAAGCCCTTCACGCATTTTGGGAACATTGAACGCCAATGGCAACGTCATGGTGTTGGATGGTGACGGCGTATTTTTTGGAAGCAGTGCGCGCATTGATGTCGGTGGGATTATTGCTTCAACCGGTACAGTGAATGATAGAGAAATTATGGACGGTGGAAAATTTGACATCAC
>JAIXWE010000122.1 GCA_027482195.1 Alphaproteobacteria bacterium
CTACGTTGTCGCAAGAAATGAATTGCCTATGATGATAGGTGTATTTCTGACACTACTTCTTATTCCGTTCTATCCGATTGTCGTAATGGTTGCACTCATGGAGATGTTTGGAGTCATTAGACCGCTGAACATTTCAAACCGGCAGTAAAAGTAAGAAGAAATGGGAAAACATCACACCGAAGATTATAAACTCTCCGCTGTGAAGTTTGCTTTACGAACTGGAAATCAAGTAGAAACTTGTGAAGTTTTTGATTGTAAACGTTCTTCCTTACAAGAGTGGATTGATTTGTATAAGAAAACTGGTAATGTTTTGAATAAAACACGAAGAAATAGAACTGCGTATAAAGTTAGTAAAGAACATATTGATTTCTTGCGTGAGGAAATTCGTAAAAAACCTGATATTTATATGGAGGATTTGAACCAATTATTTCAAAGTGAGTTTCCAGATATTTCACTATCAAGAGTTCATATTGGTAGATTACTTCGTGATAATGATAAGACAAGAAAGCGATTAAGAAAAACACATCAACCTGCTATGTATAGAGGTAAAGAGCGAGACTATAAGAATGAAATCAAAGTGTATTTAGCAGAGGCAAGAAAATATGATTTGGATAAGATTATTTGTTTAGATGAAACTGCGATATATTCTAATTTACACCCTTCTTATGCTCGGTGTGATATTGGTAAGCGTTGCTATATAAAATCAACAGATAATAAAGTATTCAAGCATTATTCTCTATTAGTTGCTATTTCTAATAAGAAGACAATTGGTTGGGAACTCTATGAAGAAGGAGCAGTCAATTCTGAACGATTAACGGCTTTTATCAATAAGTATATCAAGGGTATTTACGAAGATAATTTAGTGATTATGGATAATGCTGGATTTCATAAAACACAAGATGTTAAGAACGCTGTAAAGGAATCCAACAATAAACTTATTTATACTGTCCCATATTACCCTCGTTCAAACCCAATAGAACAATATTTTAGTCAATTGAAACACTATATCAAAAAGAAATCTCCAATTACATTTACGGATATAAAAGATGTAGTTGAAAATAGCATTTCAAAAGTAAAAACGGATAATTATAATAACTATTTCATACACGCATTCAGCCCAGAAACTTTCACCAAAACCAGAACGACCAGAAGGCGAACTGCAAAAAGGTATAAAAATTGATTGCCCGGCTTCACTAAAAAGTGAAATTAGTGATTTCGGTTTAAACATTTTATGCGTATATAATATAACGAAATGGTGAATTATGTTTGCGAGAATTGTAGTCGTGTTTTCAAGCAGAAGGGTCATCTTGAGACACATCAATCACGAAAGAAGCCTTGTGAAAAAAACACAACACTTGAGACTATTATAGAGGAAAAGGTTAAGGAAGCCTTATTGAAAACGAATAGTGTTGAGCCAAAAAATGAACAAGTAAATACACAACCGCTTGTACAAGAAATGGATTTTACCAATAAGAAAACATCTGAACTTATCGCTATATGCAGGGAGCGAAAAATTAAAGGATATAGTGGAAAGAAAAAAGAAGATATTATTAAACTTATTCAATCTACTAATAAACCTTTACAAAATGAAATTATTACAACAACTTCCCCAATTTCTAAAGTAAATCTTCGCCAAGATATCATTTTAGGTGATACTATAAAAATACTACCAACTCTACAAGATAATTCCGCACAAATTATTATTGCCGATCCACCATATAATATTGGTAAGGATTTTGGGAATGATAGTGATAAACAACCTATGGATGAATATCTCAATTGGTGTGATATATGGATTAAGGAGTGCCTTCGTATTCTAAAACCGAATGGGACTATGTTCATATATGGGTTTAGTGAAATACTTGCTCTGATTTTATCAAGAGTTCCATATAAAATTAATAGGCGTTGGATTATCTGGCATTATACAAATAAGAATGTTGCTTCACTTAATTTCTGGCAAAGATCTCACGAAAGCATTTTAGTTCTTTGGAAAGATGATAAAGTATTTCATAAAGATGAAGTTCGTGAAGCATATACTGATGGATTTCTAAATGGAGCAGCAGGAAGGGAAAGAACTGCTACAGAGGGAAGGTTTCAAAATAAAAGTGGTAAGAAAACAACATATACCGCGCATCCAAATGGGGCTTTACCAAGAGATGTAATAAAAATCCCTGCCCTCGCTGGTGGGGCTGGAATGAATGAGCGTGTAAATCACCCTACACAAAAGCCATTAACTTTGTGTGATAAACTTATTCGTTCCTGTAAGATGCCATCATCTGAAGGATATGTTTTAGTTCCATTTGCTGGTTCAGGTAGTGAATGCCTTGCTGCAAAAAAACTAAATCTTCCTTTTATTGGTATTGAACTAAATGAAGAATATGTTAAACTAATTAATGAGCGACTAAAAGATAAAGTAGATGAATAGTATTAGATACCCATTTCCCTTTCATATAATTTAATATAATTTAATTTTCGTCCCTTATTTACCTTACACGATGAAATAACAAACTTTTTTATTTCCTCTGTAATTACTATATCAATCCATAATTGCGAAGACATACTAAATGTAATTGACATACTTGAACCATTTATAATGTTTGTTTCCCATCCAGTAGTTGAGCCCTTATTTTTCCCTTGCTTTCCAATCTTTGGTATCCATTTATAAGAGGAAGGATTAAATTGCGGATAATCACTTGGGATAAGATACCAATCATATTGAAACTCCTTTTCTTTTTCATCACGAACTATGATTGAGTAGTATTTGAAGTTTTTTCTACTATTTATTTCTGCTATAATGCTTTCAATATTACCAGGTGTTTTATCAGAACAAACAGTAGTAAGTCTGTATGAACTTAATTTAAACGACTTATTATTGGATTCATATTGAGTAGATTTATTTGATAATGCACCAAGTGAGCACAATAAGTCGGCACCAGGTTTATGAGAACCATTACTTTGTGCTTCAATATTACATCCAGATGTGCTTAATACTTGAGCATTTATATCTTCCCAAGGCGTCTCCTTAATTGGGTCATCGTTAATAAGATGGTATCCCTTAACACATTTTATGTAGTTTTCAGAAAGTTTTTTACGAATTTCCTCCGAAATATTTGATGAATTATCGCACAACTTTTCTATATCTTTTGTATTATCATTTACATCAGTTTTAGCCTCAATCTTTGATTCTGAAACTGATGTTATAGCATTCTTGGTTGCGAAATCGCCACATAACTTATCCACATCTGGTTCGGAGGTCGCCATCTTTGATGTGCTATATTACTACCTTATTTAATCCGTTTTCCGGATTCAATTTTTTAAAAATGTGCCGGTTTGAAATGTTCAGCGGTCTAAACCAAACTATTAACCTATAATTCTACTTCATATGACTTGTTACCGGCAATACATATTTTTGATAACACATATCTGAAAGCGTTTGCTTGCACATATGCATCCAGCGGGAATCGAAC
>JAIXWE010000060.1 GCA_027482195.1 Alphaproteobacteria bacterium
AAATTGACTCATGGGACGGTGAAAATTTCCAAATCTATATCAATGACAGTATAATTTTTAATGGTAGCTTTAATCAATCTGTCTTGAATCAGCCAGCCGATGGATCGGCGGGCATTGTTTCATATAGCATTCAGGAATTAACATCAGTCAATGCCAACTATGGTTTCTCTGGAACCTTTGTTGATCAAATATATCGCTTTACATTGACGGTGAATACAACCGGATCAAGTGTAAAACTTGGGTTTGGATCAACCTTAAACCAAGCTGCAAATGATGAAGCCTGGGGCATTGATAATGTCAGGGTTTACGAAGTTGATGACGGGGCTGTACCTGGGCCTTTCACATTGGCGGAGAACTCAGCAAACGGGACTCTTGTCGGCACCATCACGGCGTCTGATCCTGATCTTGATACGATTACCTATAGTATTACCGGTGGAACGGGTTTGGGGATTTTTAACATTAATTCCACAACCGGTGCGATTACGGTCGCCAACAGTACGGCGTTAAATTTTGAATCGGTTACAAGTTTTACATTAATTGTCCGCGCAACAGATAACGGAACACCCAACTTATTTGATCAAGAAACAATTACAATCAACTTGATTGATTTACCCGAGAACACCGCACCAACCATTCCCGCGGCGGGACCATTTTCAGTGGCAGAGAATGCAGCCGTAAATACGGTTGTTGGAACGGTAACTGCAACGGATGCAGAAAGCAACACAATCACGTATTCGATTCAAGGTGGTAATACTGCGAATATTTTCGCAATTAATGCGGCCACGGGCGCGATACGCGTTGCCAATACAGCAAATTTAAATTTTGAAATACAAAACACATTTACTTTAACAATAAGGGCAACTGATAACGGTGTGGGGAATTTATTTTCTCAGAGAAACATCACAATCAATATTACAAATGTGAATGAGGCTCCAACCTATGATCCCGTTCAAACAATTTTACAGGCAAACCCAGGTGTTGTTTACAGTGCGGCCACAGGTAATTTTTACCGCCTTGTCACAACCGGTGCAAATGCAACCGCCGCAATTGCCGCTGCAAGCGCGGCCACGTTAAACGGCGTTAATGGATATTTGACCACAATTACTTCGGCGGCTGAAAATACGTTTGTGCGTGGATTAACCGGTGCATCTATTTGGCTTGGTGGTTCGGATGCGAGCGTTGAGGGCGCATGGCGATGGTTGGGTGGCGCAAGTGAATCGGGTCAACAATTTTGGGCGGGAAATAACACAGGTAGTGCACAAAATGGTTTTTATACGAATTGGGCAACTGGCGAGCCAAACGACTCAGGGGGCAATCAGGATTATATGGTCATGGTCGCATCCGGATTGTGGGATGATCAAAATGTATCAACTTCTTTGGCATATGTTGTTGAATGGACGGGCGCGCAAGTTATCGCCGGCCTTGAAAATGGGCCTTACAACATCAATGAAAATGTACCAATAAACAGCTTGGTTGGAACGGTTACATCCTATGATCCGGATGTCGGCGATACGCGGACACATAGTATAACGGGCGGAACAGGTGCAGGGCTTTTTACAATTGATCCAGTCAGTGGACAAATTCGCACATCAGCGGCAATTAATTTTGAAGCAGGTTCAAGTTATACACTTAATTTGCGTGTTCAAGATGTGGGTGGATTATTTGATACACGTACCATTACAATCAACATCAATGATCTGAATGAAACGCCGACATTAACGCCACCCGGTTCTTTCAGCTTTAATGAAAATATTGCCATTGGCACAGCGGTGGTAACATTAACGGCAACGGATCCCGATATCGGGCAAACACTGACTTACACAATTCAATCCGGGAATACGGGTGGCATGTTTGCCATTAATGCGAGCACTGGCGCGATTACATTTAACCGTTCCCCCAATTTTGAGAATATCAACAGTTATAACCTTGTTGTGCGTGCCACAGATAACGGCACGGGGAGTTTGTTTAGCCAGCAAAATCTTGCAATCACGATCAATGATGTCAACGAGGCCCCAACCTTTGATGCGGTACAAACGATTTTGCAAGCAAATCCGAATGTTGTTTATAATGCGGCAACAGGAAATTTTTACCAATATATAAGCACCGCGGCGAACGCAGTGACGGCGATTGCCGCGGCGAATGCAGCCACCTTAAACGGTGTCGGCGGATATTTGGCGACCATCACATCTGCCGCCGAGAATACTTTCGTAAGGGGATTGATTGCCGCACCCGCATGGATTGGCGGATCGGATGCCGGCGTTGAAGGTGAGTGGCGATGGATTGGTGGCGGGACTGAGGCAGGCCAACAATTTTGGCAAGGTGCAGCGGCGGGAAGTGCACAAAACGGTTTTTATACCAACTGGGCCGGTGGGGAACCGAATAACAGCAGTAACGAAGATTATGTGCAGATGCTGACAAACGGTTTTTGGAATGATTTTGGCGGCGGATCATCCATTCCGTATGTGATTGAATGGAACGGGGCGCAAGTCATGGCTGGGCTTCAAAATGGTCCTTTCAGCATCTCAGAAAATATTTCCATCGGTTCAAATGTTGGCACCATTACATCTTATGATCGCGATGCGGGTGATATACGCACACACAGTATTACAGGCGGGACAGGTGCGGGGTTATTCACCATTGATCCTTTGACGGGTCAAATCACAACAACGGGTGCAATTAATTTTGAATCGGCTTCCAGCTACACCCTCAATTTACGTGTACAGGATATTGGTGGTCTTTTTGACACACGCACCATCACCATCAATATTATTGATGTGAATGAAACACCCGTTCTCGCAGCACCTGGATCATTTGCATTCAACGAAAATATTGCCGCGGGAACGACGGTCACGACACTGTCAGCCAGTGATCCTGATATCGGGCAAACGCTGACTTACACCATTCAATCGGGGAACACAGGCGGCATGTTTTCAATTAATGCGACAACGGGTGAGATTACCTTTGCCGCATCACCGAATTTCGAAGCGGTGAATAATTATAATTTGGTCGTACGTGTAACAGATAATGGCACAGGTGCGTTGTTTGATGAGCAAAGCTTGACCGTTACCATTAATGATGTGAATGAAACACCGATTCTGGCCGCTATTCCTGCTTTGAATTTTAATGAGAATACGCCATCCGGTGCGGCTGTTGCGGCGTTATCGGCTATTGACCCCGATGCGGGGCAAACGCTGACTTACACCATCCAATCGGGCAACACGGGTGGAATGTTTACGATCAACAGCGTAACAGGTGCAATCACATTTAACGGCTCACCAAATTTTGAAGCGGTGAGCAGCTATAATTTAGTTGTGCGTGTAACAGATGACGGGACGGGCTCTTTATTTGATCAACAAACAATTGCTATCACGATCAATGATATAAATGAAGCGCCTGTTTTAACGCCTGTTGGGCCTTATGCCTTTTTAGAAAACACTGCGATAGGGACGCACATTGTGACATTGTCGTCCAGCGATGAAGATATTGGTCAGACTGTTACTTATAGTATTATCAGCGGAAATGGCGATGGGATGTTCGCGATTGATGCGGTGACGGGAGACATTTCATTCGCAGGTGAACCTGATTTCGAAACAATCAACCTTTATAATCTTATCATTCGGGCAACAGATAATGGCACGGGTGCATTATTTGATGAGCGTACCGTGACGGTACGTATTAATGACATCAATGAAAATCCTGTTGTGCCTGATGGGTCCAGTGTTTCAACACCCAAAAGTTATATTTTAGGTTATAAACTGACAGATGATTTATCGCCCAATAATTTGCTTGGGAAAACATTGTTTGAAGGTGAGCGCGGTCAATTTGGTGTCTTTTATAATTTCCGTCAAATCTTACGTGAGGATATTGTTTACCTTATCAAGGATAAGATTGCGAATGATGACAATATCATTTCATTTCCCGGCTTGGCAGATTTTATCACAGCTCTTGAGACCGGGGCCGGGCAGGGCATTGAGTTAGAAGCACGGCCCGAGGCCTATACAAATTTGCGTGAGGCTTTAGATTTCTTGCAAAAAATGAAAACCCAAGAACAACCAGAAGCCTCAGAGTCGGATGAGGCAAAAGCGGCATCAGGCAAAGAAAATCCTGAGAAATCTCAAGAAAACATCAAGCACAGCCTGCGTGATCGTGGTTTTGTTGATACCATGACCTATCACGAAGAAAGATTGGCGCGGTTGAAGGCGGCATTAAAAGGTTAAAATATAAGGTATTATAATACCACATAACTTTTTGTGCTTTTCTGCTTGCATATCTGGGGCTTTAAAGTTATACAAAGCCAACTTCAAGCTTTTCTTAAAGGTAAAAAACATGAAAACATTTTCTGCAAAACCATCAATGGTTGAGAAAAAATGGTTTGTTGTAGATGCGGATGGGGTTGTGCTTGGTCGTTTGGCCAGTGTCATCGCTATGCGCCTGCGCGGCAAGCATAAGGCAATATTCACACCTCACATTGACACCGGTGATAACATCATCGTCATCAATGCTGAGAAAGTTAAAATCACCGGTAACAAAAAAGAACAGTCGGTCTTTTATTGGCACACGGGTTACCCAGGGGGTATCAAGGGCCGCTCACAAGGTGAGTTGTTGGAAGGTCGTTTTCCAAATCGCGTGATTGAAAATGCGGTGCGTCGTATGTTGCCAAAAAATACGTTGGGTCGCGACATCATGAAAAACCTGCGCGTTTATGCCGGGGCGGAACATCCACACACAGCACAAAGCCCTCAGGTTTTGGATGTTGCTGGAATGAATCCTAAGAATAAAAGATCATAAGGAAACAAGATCATGGCTCGTACAAAGAAAACTGAAAATGTTACAGATTTGAAAGATTTGGGTGCTGCGCAAGTTTCATCTCCGTCTTCTTCTGAAGAAACTTTACCCCGTACACCAAAGAAAGATTCCTTGGGTCGTTCTTATGCGACGGGTCGCCGTAAAGATGCGGTGGCACGTGTATGGTTGAAGGCTGGTAAAGGTAAAGTGGTTGTGAACGGCAAGGAACAAGATAAATATTTCGGCCGTCAAACACATTTGCTTGTTTTGAACCAACCGTTTTTGATTGTAAATCGCGTCAATCAATTTGATGTGATGTGCACTGTGAATGGTGGTGGTTTATCCGGTCAAGCGGGTGCCATTCGTCATGGTATCGCGCGCGCCTTGCAATATTTTGAACCCGATCTGCGTGGTGCTTTGAAAGCCGCCGGAATGTTGACACGTGACTCACGTGCGGTTGAGCGTAAGAAAATTGGCCTCCATAAAGCACGTCGTGCGAAACAGTGGGTTAAGCGTTAATTTTCATCTTCGCTTGTTGAAATTTATAAAAGCCAGCTTAATCTTAAGCTGGCTTTTAATTTTTGGAGAAAACATCAATGCGCTACAGCCCTTTTGGTAAAACTGGTTTGAATGTCTCACGGGTATGTCTTGGGACCATGACATGGGGACAACAAAATTCGGAATCTGACGGGCATGCACAGATGGATTACGCAACATCACGGGGCGTTAATTTTTTTGACACGGCAGAATTATATGCCGTTCCTGTTACTGCGGCGACAACGGGCCGTACGGAAGAAATAATTGGCACGTGGTTTGAGAAAACAAAAAAACGCTCTGACGTTATTTTGGCAACAAAGATTGCGGGACCAGGCATTCCGCATATTCGTGGGGGCAGTGTTTTGAATCGTGAACAGGTTTTAAAGGCTGTTGATTCATCACTTGATCGTTTGCGCACAGATTATATTGATCTTTATCAACTTCACTGGCCGATGCGTGTCTCTCCGCATTTTGGGCGCAATCGCGCCGGCATCTTAAATTTTCAAGAGTCCGATCATCATATTTCTGACGCTCATTTTCATGAAGTTTTAGACGCACTTGGTGATGTCGTAAAACAAGGAAAGGTGCGTTACATTGGCCTTTCTGATGATACTGCGTGGGGGATCATGACTTACTTGCGTTTGTCTGAGAAATATAATTTGCCGCGCATGCATTCCATTCAGAATGAATTCAGTCTTCTCAATCGTTCCGATGATCCTTATGTCGCCGAAGTTTGTGTGCGTGAAGATGTCTCTTATCTTCCATGGTCACCATTGGCCGCGGGAATGTTGAGTGGTAAATACGCCAATAGTGCGCGTCCTGTGGGGTCGCGCTGGCATTTGGAAGATCAATTACCGCGCCGCATGCCATCTTTTCGTGATGTTCCGCAATCGCATGCGGCTGTTTCTGATTATATAAAAGTTGCAGCGAAATATGATTTGGATGTGTGTCAAATGGCTTTGAAATTTGTTGATCTTCAACCTTTTGTGACATCAACAATTATCGGCGCCACAAATTTAGACCAGCTTAAATCAAATATTGACGCTTTTGATCTAGATTTATCGTCTGATGTTTTGTCGGATATTAATGAAGTTTATAAAACCTATCCGCTTCCTTTTTGATATGCCCATTATTCGCCCTTATAACGGCATTATGCCGCGCATTGATCCCACTGCTTTTGTTGCAGAGAATGCGGTTATTATTGGCGATGTTACTATCGGCCCGGAATCGAGCATATGGTATAATTGTATTCTGCGCGGTGATGTCAATAACATCACCGTTGGCGCACGTACCAATATTCAAGACGGCAGCGTGGTTCATGTTTCATCAACAACCCAAGGAACTTATATTGGTGACGATGTCACCATTGGTCACATGGCTCTTATTCATGCATGTACAATTGAAGACCGTGCTTTTGTCGGTATGAAGGCATGCATCATGGATGATAGCAAAATCGAAAGTGATTCCATGATTGCTGCGGGAAGCTTGGTCACAAGTAACAAAATCATTCCATCTCAGCAATTATGGGGCGGATCGCCCGCAAAATTTATGCGGAATTTACGTGAAGAGGAAATTGAATTTCTTCAATTCTCAGCCCAGCGTTATGTCGCCCTATCGCGAAAATACTTATAAATCAGGCTTTTTTCTTCACATATGTACCGGGCGCGGGGCACAAGGCCGGAAATTCTTTTGAACCAATTGCGCGTCTTGAGACCTTCTTTCCAGATGTTTTTTCAATCCATTTCGCCCAATCTAACCACCAAGATCCATCATGTTGTGTTGCGTCTTGCAACCACTCATCCGCATGTTGGCGATCATCCAAATTTGTATTTAGCCAATAATGATATTTTTTAAGTTCTGGTGGATTGACAACGCCGGCCACGTGGCCAGATGCGGACAGAACAAACTTTTTATCCCCCCCCAATAACATCATCCCTTCATAGGTAGCTTTCCACGGCGCAATGTGATCTTCTTTTGTTGAAAGGAAGTAAGACCGCGTTGCAATATTGCGCACATCAAGTTTTTGATTATTGATGATAATGCCATTTTTCTTACATAAAAGATTGTTTTGATACATGTTGCGCAAATAAAAACTATGCATTGCCGCGGGCATGTTGGTTGAATCATCGTTCCAATATAAAAGATCAAAAGGGAAGGGCTCTTTACCAAGCATGTAATTATTGACAACAAACGACCAAATCAAATCATTGGCTCGTAAAAGGCTGAAGGTGTTGCGTAATTCGCGCCCTTCTAGAAATCCTTTCTCCTTCATTTTTTGGTCAAGAACATTAAGCTGGGCTTCGTCGATAAAAATTTGTAAATCGCCTGCTTCTTCAAAATCGATCAGTGTTGTCAGGAATGTAGCGGAGGCAATTTTATGTTCTTTCTTAACCGCAGCAAGATAAGCGAGAGCCGTGGTTAAAAGTGTCCCACCAATACAATACCCAACTGCATTGACTGATTTTTCTTGTGTGATGGCGCAAGCAACATCTGCCGCCTGAAGAAGACCTTCATTCACATAGGATTCAAAAGATTTTTTTGCTAATTTCTCATCTGGATTTACCCAAGAAATAACGAAAACAGTATGCCCCTGATCCACCGCCCATTTCACAAAAGAATTATCGGGGCGCATATCGAGGATGTAATATTTATTGATCCAAGGTGGTATAATTAAAAGCGGGGTCGCATAGGTTTTGTCTGTGCTGGGTGCATATTGAATAAGCTCGATCAAATCATTGCGAAAAACCACAGAACCTTTTGTAACAGCAATGTTTTTTCCAACTTCATAGGCATCATATTGCGTTTTACTAATTTCTAAATTGCCGCCACCGCGCTCTAAATCCTCAACCAAATTTTCAAGTCCATGAATAAGATTCTGCCCCTTGCTGTTGAGAGTTTCGCGCAGCACTTCGGGATTTGTGATTGCAAAATTACTCGGGGATATGGAGTCAACAAATTGACGCGTATGAAAATCAAGTTTTGCTTTTTCTTTGGGATCAAGTCCATCAACTGATCGCACGGCGTTTTGCATCATACGCGAAGTCAATAAATAAGATTGTTTAATGAAATCAAAAACAACATTATCATTCCACAAAGGGTCACGAAAACGCTTGTCAGATTTTTCAGGTGAGGCGATAGATTGTGATGTTTCACCAAGAAATTTTCGGGTCGACTCTTGCCACAAATGGGTCATGTTTTGTAAATATTCAACCTGAAGATCAATCAGTTTCGTCGGGTTTTTGCCGGCAGCTTGAAGAAAATTTGACCAGACATTATGAAGCTGAAACGGATCCCAATTCGTGCCCTCAGATCGCTGGCCACCATGTTTGAGAACATAATCTTTCATAACCGGGCGCAAACGATCAAGAATCTCAACCATTTGTTGGGCAAAATCGTTCACGGGAGGCTGTTGTTTTTTATCTGACATAGCACCAAAATGCCTATTTTATAGTTGAAAATCAAGGGTTCAGGCTTGCGATTCTGATTTATTTACGCCACTGTAAATATCATACGGAGGTTGCCATGCGTTACATTCTTTTTGGCTTTGCTGCACTTACTCTTTTGGCGGGATGTGAAACTGCGCAACCGGTTCAACAAAAACCAAATCCGCCTGTGCGCATGGATATGATGAGCATTGCCCGAAATTTATCTGAGGGAAGTGTTGACGTCTTTGACCCGTCTTCGCCAACTTTGACGATGCCGGCGCCGCCCAATCAACCTTTACGTACATTAGATGGCCAAGCGCAAAAAAGTAATAGCGTGCGCAGTAATGACCCCAGTGTAACCATTTATTCGCTTGATGATTCCTTTTCTGAGCAAATAAATGAACCTATGGCAATGGATGTTGAGCCTTTGCCGCCTTTATCTGGACCCGATTTACAGCCACCTCAAGACGCTTCCCCCTATCCATCGCCGTTTCCATTACCGCGTCATGCAAAATAGGCTTTGAGAATGAAGACTCTGAAAGTTGCAATAGCGGGATTGGGAACTGTTGGATCTGGAGTTGTCAATCTTCTTCAAAGCCAGGGTGATTTTTTACAAACGCGCACACGCACAAAATTTGAAATTGTTGCTGTTTCCGCGCGTGATATCTCAAAACCGCGCATGTTCTCTTTGCCAAACGCAGTGTGGTGCGATGATCCGCTTGATCTCGTTGAAACAGATGCTGATGTTATTGTTGAGCTTATAGGCGGGGCAGGTGGCGTCGCTTATGATCTCATGGAAAAAACTTTGGTGCATAAAAAAACGCTTGTTACAGCGAATAAATCAATGTTGGCGATGCATGGTGGAAAAATTTCTCAATTATCTGTTCATCATAACACACCTGTTTATTGTGAGGCGTCTGTCGCGGGCGGCCTTCCGGTGATTAAATTATTACGCGAAGGTTTGAGCGCAAATAAAATTGTCTCGGTGCGGGGAATTCTCAACGGAACATGTAATTATATTCTCACATTAATGCATCAACAAAAACGCGAGTTTTTAGATGTTTTACAGGAAGCACAAGAAAAAGGTTTTGCGGAGGCAGATCCATCTTTGGATGTTGATGGCGGTGATGCCGGCCATAAATTGGCTATTCTCTCCGCCTTCGCATTTCATACGTTACCAAATTTTGATGAGAAAAATATAAGCGGTATTCGCGCGATTACATTAAAAGATATTGATCAAGCGCTTCAAAAAAATGGCTCCTTAAAACTTATAGGACATGCATTTTGTGACCAGGATAATAATATTCAGCAATCAGTACGTGTTGAGTTCATTGACCGTGCTGATCCATTTTATAACGTGAATGATGTTTTTAATGCTGTTGAGATTCATGCCTCGCACGCGGGTAAAATTTTTCTTCAAGGAAAGGGTGCAGGGTCTGAGATTACAGCGTCCGCCGTTGTTGCGGATTTAATTGATATTGCAATGGGGCGATATTTTCCTTTGTTCGGTGAGGTATAATGTCACTTTTTGCGCCTTCTGGATTTTCGAACACTGTTTCCGTTTTGCAAGCGCGCTGGGTTTTGCCACAAGTAAATGATGATTCTGTTGCCTCGATTATGCGGCGTTACCAAGTACCAGAATTGGTTGCGCGACTTTTGGTTGCACGAAATATTCCGCAAGATGGTGTTGAGTCTTTTTTATTTCCAAGTCTTCAGCGTGATTTCCCAGATCCTTTTCGTTTGCAAGGTATGCAGGAAGCGGCAGAGCATTTAGCTGATGACATTATTGCGGGGCGACGTCTTGGTGCCTTCTGTGATTTTGATGTTGATGGGTCAACATCAGCCGCAATTTTAATGCGTTTTTTTCGTGGGTTGGGAATTAATCTTGATATTTATATTCCTGATCGTCAAACCGAAGGTTATGGTCCGAATATCACCGGGGTTGAGACGTTAAAGTCATCCGGTGCGGAGCATATTTTATTTTGTGATTGCGGAATTTCTGCGCACAGCGTTATTCAATCCGCGCGAAGCTTAGGCCTTCATGTTACGGTTTTAGATCATCATGAGCCAAATGAAACATTGCCGTCAGCATCTCATATTATTAACCCCAAGCGGAAAGATGATAACAGTGGTTATGATATGCTAGCTGCTTGTGGTGTTACTTTTTTGACATGTGTGGCTGTTCAAAAAATTCTACGTGAGAGAAATTTCTTTACACAAAAGAATATACCGGAACCAAACCTAAAATTTCTTCTTGACCTTGTCGCGCTTGGTACGGTGTGTGATATGGTTCCGCTCACGGGTCCTAATCGTCTTCTTGTGAGATCAGGTTTTTTGCACATGGCCAAAACCTCGAATGAGGGATTAAAGGCTTTATGTGCTGTTTCTGGCATAAAAAAATCACCAACAATTATGGATGCGGGCTTTGCTTTGGGTCCGCGCATTAATGCGGGGTCACGTGTTCACAAGGCTGATTTAGGAGCGAAGCTTTTGGCATGCGACGATGCAGAAGAGGCCAAAAACATTGCGCATTTATTGAATGATTGTAACACAATGCG
>JAIXWE010000056.1 GCA_027482195.1 Alphaproteobacteria bacterium
AAAAGTTAGATGCGCGCGCCCAAAGTTTGCCCGATGCGAAAGATGCCTTGACGGGAAGTATTTCTTTAAGTGCGTGGAAAGCCGCGGATGGCGGTTTGTTGTTATCATCGGCGGTACCGCTGCATACGGGTAAGCAAATTTCGGGCGTTGTTTTAGTCACGCGCACAGACACAAGTGTGGAACGCAGCTTTGCATCCATGCGTCTTGATATTTTGCGTTTATTTTTTCTTGCCTTGATCATCACTGTTTCTTTTTCCCTTTATTTATCGGGGGCGATTGGCCACCCTTTGCGCCGCTTGGCGTATGCGGCGGAACGCGTGCGCATGGGCAAAAGCCAGGTGGTGGATGTGCCAGATTTGGTTATTCGCTCTGACGAGATTGGCGAATTGGCGCAGGCCCTGCACACCATGACATCGTCGTTAAATTCACGCATTGATATGATTGATCGTTTTGCGGCGGATGTTGCGCATGAATTGAAAAATCCGTTGACGTCGTTGCGCTCCGCTTTCGAGACATTGCCAAAAATCAAAAACCCACAGGATCAAGAAAAACTTTACGGTGTTATCGATCATGATTTGGAGCGTATGGAGCGTCTGATCACCGATATTGCCCGTGCAACACGTCTTGATGCTGAGATGAATCGCAACCCGTTGGGTCATGCCCGCCTTGACGATCTGTGGAAGGCGTTGCGCGCGCAATATCACGATCCGCGCGTGACGTTTCATCCTTGCCCATCGGTGATTGTCGCGGGTGCGGCCACGGCCTTGATGCAAGTTTTTCAAAACATCATTGAAAACGCGTTATCCTTTTCCGGTGCAACGGGGCGCGTTGATATCAGTGCGGTGTCACGTGAGAATGACATCGCGATTTTGATCAAAGATACGGGGCCGGGAATTCCCCCCCAACGGTTAGAGACAATTTTTACGCGCTTTTACTCCGAACGCCCCCCATCCGAAGGGTTCGGGCAACATTCGGGACTGGGCTTATCCATTGCGCGGCAAATTGTTGAAAAATGTCACGGAACATTAACGGCTGAGAATCATTATGATGATCAGGGGCGTATTGCGGGGGCGTGTTTTGTGATCAAACTCCTTCTCAAGGAGGAAGAAGAATGACCGAGATTGTGCGCGATCCTCTTTACATCATTACCGGTCTTTCGGGTGCAGGGTTGTCGAGCGCGCTTAAAATTCTGGAAGATGACGGGTTTGAAATTTTTGACAATTTCCCCTTAAGTTTTTTGCCAAGCTTGTTGAAAGATCATGTGGCGGGTACGCGCCCGATTGCGTTGGGCATTGATACACGCACGCGTAATTTTGATCCCGTGGCCGTATTGGCCGTTATGGATCAATTAAAATCCGATCCGCGTTTTGATGTGAAGACGTTTTTCTTGACGGCGGATGATACAATTTTGCTCAAACGCTTTACCGATACGCGCCGCACCCACCCTTTGGCACGCGACCGGGCGGTGGCGGACGGGATTGGTGCGGAAAAATCTTTGCTTTATCAACTTAAATATAAATCGGATGTTTTGATTGATACGACCGATTTATCGATTCATGATTTGCGCCGTGTTTTTGATGGCCATGTTGCGGGGCATATCACCAAAAAATTACAAATCACCTTAATGTCATTTGCCTATCGCCATGGTGTGCCGCGTGAGGCCGATTTGGTTTTTGATGTGCGCTTTTTAAAGAACCCGCATTGGCAACGGGCTTTGCGCGATAAAACCGGGAAAGATGCAGCGGTTCAACAATTCATTGCTGAGGATGATTCTTATCATCCTTTTGAAGATCATGTGCGCGCCCTTCTTGATTTGCTGATCCCGCGTTATGAACGCGAAGGGAAAAATTATTTAACCATCAGTTTTGGATGCACGGGCGGGCAACATCGTTCGGTCTTTGTGACGGAGCGTTTCGCCGATTGGTTTCATGAGAAGAATCAAAATGTCGCGGTTCATCACCGCGAAATCAAAGGCGGATAAATCACGAATGATTTAAGGTGAGATCCGCGTTGATGCCGTGCGGGGTTTCCACATTGCTTCCGGCATGTTTTGAAAACCCATGGGTTAAATTGAAAACTGGGTGAGAGGCTGAGGCACAAAATCCCCCCAATGTGCTGCGTGATAAAATCATCATTGCACAACTCCTTCAAAAGTCAGAATGGCGTTTTCGCGTGACGAGCCTTTACCAGTGTAAGTGTAAAAAATCACTTCCGTGCGCGGATCCGTTTCATCAATTTTTGGCTTCACATGAAATAAAAGCCGTGATTTGGTGTGCTCACCCACGGGCGCCACATCGTCGCGCCCGTTTAATTGGGTGACCAAGTTCATCACTTTTAACTCCGACACATGTGCGGATTCTGATAAATCCAACACGGTGTAATCCCCAACCGGTGTCTCACCCGATCCGTCTTTGCGAAACAGCAAATAAGACCGGTTCAAAATCGGGTTCGGGCGATAAGTAAAAACAGTGTTTGTGTGCATACGGCCTTTGTCTTTTGCTTGCTTTTTCAGTGTTCTCACCTTACAACCTAGCGCAGGAAGCTTAAAAACCCGTAAAAAAGACATAAAATTTCACTAAAAAAGGACAAACCATGACCAACGCCGCCGCTTGTGCCATTTCCCCCCAAACTGATTACAAAGTGAAAGATATCTCCCTGGCTGAATGGGGGCGTAAGGAGATCAATATTGCGGAAACCGAAATGCCGGGTTTGATGGCGTTACGTGCGGAATATGGCGCGGCGCAGCCATTGAAAGGCGCGCGCATTGTTGGATGTCTTCACATGACCATTCAAACGGCGGTGTTGATTGAAACGCTCACCGCGTTGGGTGCCACTGTGCGGTGGTCATCTTGTAATATTTTCTCAACCCAAGATCATGCTGCCGCCGCGATTGCCGCAAAAAACATTCCCGTTTTTGCGTGGAAGGGTGAGACGGAAGAAGAATATGAATGGTGCATTCACCAAACCATCAAAGGACCCGATGGATGGTTGCCCAATATGATTTTGGATGATGGTGGGGATTTGACCAAAATCATTCACGAAGAATATCCGGAATTGTTAAAAGACATTAAGGGTGTTTCGGAAGAAACCACAACTGGCGTCTTGCGCTTGTTGGAAATGGAGCGCGCGGGCAAATTGAAAGTGCCAGCGATTAACGTCAACGACTCTGTCACCAAATCAAAATTCGATAACAAATATGGGTGCCGCGAATCTTTGGTGGACGGAATTCGCCGTGCAACAGATGTGATGATGGCCGGTAAATTGGCGGTTGTGTGCGGTTTTGGTGATGTGGGGAAAGGTTCGGCTGAATCCTTACGTTCCCAAGGTGCCCGTGTTGTTGTCACCGAAATTGACCCAATCTGTGCGCTTCAAGCCGCGATGGAAGGGTATGAAGTTTTAACCACCGAAGATGTGGTCGCACGCGCCGATATTTTTGTGACCACAACGGGGAACAAGGATGTGATCACCATTGAACATATGCGCGCGATGAAAGACCGCGCGATTGTGTGCAATATCGGTCACTTCGATAATGAGATCCAAGTCTCGGCGTTGAAAAATTACAAATGGCACAACATCAAACCCCAAGTTGATGAAATTGAATTCCCCGATGGCAAACGGATTATCTTGCTTGCCGAGGGGCGTTTGGTGAATTTGGGATGTGCAACGGGTCACCCAAGTTTTGTGATGTCGGCATCTTTCACCAATCAAACTTTGGCGCAAATGGAATTGTGGCAAAATCATGCAAGCTATGAGAACAAAGTTTATGTTCTCCCGAAACACTTGGATGAAAAAGTGGCGCGCTTGCACCTTGATCGTTTGGGCGTGAAATTGACGACTTTGTCAAAAGAGCAAGCCGATTATATCGGCGTGCCCGAGCAAGGCCCGTTCAAATCGGATCAATACCGTTATTAATTTTTGATCATCGTCACCGCCATCCACTCATCATGCTGGATGGTGTGATCCACGGAAAAGCCCATCATTTCATGGGCTTTTTTCACATCTTCATATTGGCTTTTCAAAAGCCCGGATAAAATAATGCGCCCGTTTTTACCCGTATGGCGTGCAATATCGGGTGCCATGGTGATCAACGGCCCCGCCAAAATATTCGCGATGATCAGATCATAGGGCGTGTTTTGCTGAACGCGCCGCGCCGCATATCCATCCCCCGTTGCACACACCACATGCGCGGTCGGAATATTATTTTTGCGCCGGTGGCGGCAGGCAACTTTTGTAGCTTCCGCGTCATTATCAACGGCCAAAATTTTTGATGCCGGCCATAAACGATACGCCGCCAAGGCAAGAATGCCGGATCCCGTCCCCATATCGAGAATATTTTTAAAATCAATTTTTTGATCTTTTAATCGGGCCAAAGATTCCAAACACCCTCTTGTTGTTCCATGCTCGCCCGAGCCAAAGGCGGTCGCCGCATCAATCAACAAGGGAAGTTTGTCATGGGGTGGGGGTGTTGTCGCATGCGACCCATAAAGATAAAAAGGGCCAATGGTGAAGGGTGGAAATTGTTGGTAAGACAATTCCAACCAATTGGTATTTTCAAGCACGGGCGCGACGGCAATCTGTTCGGGATTTATTGCAAAACCGCTTATTTTTGTAAGGTGTTTTGCAAGCGCACGTGATGTTACGGCGGTATCAAACGCCCATAAAAAATGATGCCCGGCCTGCGCCCCGGTTTCTTTCTTTTCCCATGACGAGGACAAACAATTTTCATCGTAACTATCGGCAATTTTTGCGGCCGTTTCGTCGTTGATATCTAAAGACAAAAACAAAGACGCCGTCAGCAAAAGGCCAACGGCGCGATCGTCTGGTAAAAATTGGGGTGTCACACGATATCCTTATTTATCGTCATCATCATCATCGACATCGACGTCAAGATCATCATCGTCATCATCGAGATCATCGTCGAGGTCATCATCAAGATCATCCGCATCTAAATCAATCGCGTCTTCATCTTCGTCCGCGTCTTCCGCTTCTACATCTTCAAGGCTGACGGTTTCGGTTTCTTCCAACTCGTCTTCTAAATCTTCTGGTGCGGCTTTTGCACTTGCTTGGTCATCACGTGTGTCGTCAATGTTGCTGACACGGCCGCGGCGGGTTTTGACTTTGATCTCGCCAGTAAATTCGGTGCCGCAATTCGGGCAGATGATCGGGCGTTTGTTCATGTCATAAAAACGGGTGGAGCAGCTGAGACAGATGCGTTTCAAGCCGCGTGGGTCGGCAACGGTTGCTAATGCCATGGGATTTCGTCCTTCCTTAAAAAATTCAGATGTTTGATGTGACTCATTTTGCGGCGTATGTCAAACCGATTATGTTGCGCCGCAATATAAAAGATCCTGCTTCTTTGAAAACCCGTTAAGAAACGATATGTTAGATTAAAGTATTATCTTTCAAAACGGAGTCCCTTCCCATGACCTTGCCTGTTCCTGTTGTAATTTGCGGCTATAAACGCTCCCCCTTCACCTTTGCGTCAAAGGGCGCACTGGCTAAAACCCGCCCCGACGACATGGCCGCCACAGTCATCAAGGCTTTAATTGCCGAGACAGGGGTGAGGGCGGAAGATATCGAAGATGTGCTGATGGGCTGTGCGTTTCCGGAAGCTGAGCAAGGCTTTAACTTGGCGCGCATTGTGGTCAATTTGGCGGGCTTGCCCGTGTCGGTTGCGGGTGCAACGGTCAATCGTTTTTGCGGGTCATCCATGTCCACCATTCACATGGCGGCCGCGGCCGCTCAGATGAATGCGGGCGAAGTTTTTATTTGCGCAGGCGTGGAATCTATGTCGCGCATTCCCATGGGTGGGTTTAACCCAATGCCGAACCCTGCTTTGGGTGCTGTGTACCCCCAAGCTTATATGGGCATGGGCGAGACGGCGGAGAATTTGGCAAAAAAATATGCGATCCCGCGTGCGGAACAAGAAGACTTCGCATTAAAATCCCAACAAAAAGCAACAGCCGCACAAGCGGCCGGCAAATTCAAAAATGAAATTGTGAGTGTGAATGGCGTTGATACAGATGGGTGTATTCGCGGTGACACAACACTGGAAACTTTGGCCGCGTTGAAATTAGCCTTTGATGAAAACGGCACGGTGACGGCCGGCACGGCATCCCCCTTAACCGACGGCGCATCGGCCGTGTTGGTGGCAACGGAAAGTTACGCCAAGAAAAATAATTTGCCCATTCTCGCGCGCATTGTCTCGGTCGGTGTTGCGGGATGTAACGCGGAAATCATGGGCATTGGTCCCGTGCCCGCTTCGCAAAAAGCATTGGTGCGTGCGGGGCTTACGCTTTCGGATATTGATATTATTGAACTGAACGAAGCCTTCGCCGCGCAATCTTTGGCGGTGTTGCGGGAGATGAAAGCGGATGTTGCGCGCGTGAATTTGGACGGTGGGGCGATTGCGTTGGGGCATCCGTTGGGCGCATCGGGTGCGCGCATTACCGGCAAGCTTGCAAGTTTGTTGCAACGTGAAAATAAAAAATACGGACTCGCCACGATGTGCATCGGTGGCGGCCAAGGTACGGCGATTATTTTGGAACGGGTGTAATTAATGCCTCTACCACAAAATTATCAAGACTTGATGCTTCCTGCTTTGAAAGCTATTGAGAAGAAGCCTGTTGCAATCAAAGACCTTCTTTCTGAAATTTCTGATTCATTAAAGTTATCAGATGAAGAACGCGCCCAAAAAGTTGGTAAAGGGAATTATACAAAAATATATACTCAGCTAAACTGGGCAATCGCTTATATGTTTCAAGCTGGGTTGATAGATAGGCCACAACGCGGATGGGTTTCGATCACGCAAGAGGGCGCAAAGGTATTAGCTTCTAATCCTTCAAAAATTGACAATGAGTTTTTGAAAAAGTTTCCCTCGTTTGTCAGTTTTGTAATGAGATCAAAAGAAGATCAAAAAAATAATCAAGATAAACCAGATCAGCAAGTTACAGAATCACAAACGCCTGAAGAGCTGATAGATGTTTCGGTTAGTCAGCTACAAGATTCAACACGTAAAGAAATTCTTGACTTAATATTGCAGAGCTCACCGAGTTTTTTTGAGAGACTGATTTTAGATTTATTTACTGCGATGGGTTATGGAGGAAAAGACCAATCCTCACACGTTGGTCGGTCAGGCGATGGGGGAATAGATGGTATTATTAACGAAGACCCTTTAGGTTTAGATAAAATTTATCTCCAAGCTAAAAGATATAAATCAGACAATAAAATCAATATTGAGCAGATTAGATCATTTGCTGGTTCCTTAGAGGAACGGGGTGCCAATAAAGGTATCTTCGTTACAACAAGTTCATTCGTCCAATCTGCTTTTGATTATGTAAATAAAATATCAAAAAGTATCATTCTGATCGATGGCGAAAAGCTAACTGACCTTATGTACCAATATGATGTTGGTGTCCGTACGGTCCAAATTTTGAAAATTAAAAAACCAGATATTGATTATTTTGAGGAATTATAAAATGACACAAACACACATCAAAAAAATTGCCGTGATCGGTTCGGGCGTGATGGGATCGGGGATCGCCGCGCATATCGCGAATGCGGGTTATCCTGTTGTGTTACTCGACATCAAATTGCCCGATAAAGATTTGGCAAAGGGTGCGGTTGAGCGCATGCTCAAAGCCGACCCAGCACCATTCATGACACCGCGCCATGCAAAACTTATCACCACGGGGAATTTGGAAGACGATATCAACCTTTTATCCGATTGCGATTGGATTATTGAGGTGGTGCTTGAGGATGTGGCTGTGAAACACGCCACATATGAGAAGATCAATAAAGTCCGCAAAAAAGGCTCGATTGTTTCTTCGAACACATCCTCGATTCCGCTTGAAATTTTGACAAAACCGTTCGGCGACGAATTTGCGGCCGACTTTCTGATTACACATTTTTTCAACCCGCCGCGTTATATGCGCCTTCTTGAATTGGTGACATCACCGAAAACACGTGACGACGCAACAAAAATTATTCGTGATTTTTGTGATATCAATTTGGGCAAAGGTGTGGTGGTGTGCAAAGACACACCGGGTTTCATTGCCAATCGTTTGGGAATTTATTGGTTGAATGTGGCGGTGCGCGAAGCGATTGAGCGCAATGTGCCGGTGGAAATTGCGGATGCGGTCATGTCAAAACCGGTTGGCATTCCGAAAACCGGTGTGTTCGGTTTGATTGATTTGGTCGGTATTGATTTGATGCCGCATCTTGCAAACTCGCTCCTCTCCACCTTGCCCGAAAATGACGATTACCGCCGTGTTTATAAGGATTTTCCGTTCATCACACACATGATCAAGGCGGGGTACACGGGGCGCAAAGGCAAGGGTGGTTTTTACCGCATCGACCCTCTGTCCAAATCAAAAACGAAACAAGCCTTAAAACTCAATCCCGATTCATTTGATGAAAGCTCATCTTATCGTGCTTCGGAAAAAGTGTCGGGTCTGGCCTCGGTTGATGCGGGTAAAGCGGGCTTACGCGCCGTGCTCACATCGCCCGATCAGGGCGGTGTCTATGCAAAGGCGGTGTTGTTCCAATTGTTACATTACGCGGCATCCCTTGTGCCCGAGATTGCGCATAATGTGTATGACGTCGATGAAGCGATGCGTTTGGGATATAATTTCAAACGCGGGCCGTTTGAGATGATTGATGAATTGGGGCCACAATGGTTTGCCGAAGAGCTTGTCAAGAACGGTCAAAAAGTGCCGGATTTATTGGCGAAACTGGGTGATCGTACATTTTACAAAGTTGAAAACGGCCAACAATTTTTCTTCGGCGTTGACGGCACTTATCACCCTGTGCCGCGCGCGGAGGGTGTGTTGCTCCTCAAAGACATTAAACTCAAATCACAACCTGTATTCAAAAATGCATCGGCCGCGTTGTGGGATATCGGCGATAAAGTTTTGTGTTTAGAATTTACGGGCAAGATGAATGCACTGGATGACCACGTATTTGCGGCGATTGATCAGGCCTTAAAAATTACGGGTGAAGGCAAACAATTTTCCGCACTTGTTGTTTATAACGAAGGTTCCGCATTTTCTGCGGGTGCGAATTTGGGACTTGCGTTATTCGCCGCCAACTTGGCCTTGTGGCCGCAAATTGAGGAATTGGTCGCCGGCGGGCAACGTGCGTATAAAGCCCTTAAATATGTGGGTTTTCCCGTGGTCTCTGCTCCATCTGGTTTGGCTTTGGGCGGTGGATGTGAAATTCTTTTACACTCTGATCATGTGCAGGCGCATGCGGAAACTTATTGCGGTTTGGTGGAAGTTGGTGTTGGTTTCATCCCCGGTTGGGGCGGATGTAAGGAGATGATTTTGCGTTTCCAAGAACGCGAGCGTCACGAATCCGATCAACGCACGGGTGGTAAGAAAATTTGGTTCTCACCAAAAAACACGCCGATGTATGCCGTGCGTCAAGCGTTCGAAGTCATCGGCACCGCAAAAGTTGCAAAATCCGCATTCGAAGCGAAAGAGATCGGATATTTTCGCGACAGTGACGGAATTACCATGAACAGAGATCGTCTTTTACATGATGCAAAGAAAAAAGCATTGGAATTAGTGACGAATTACCAACCACCCGTGCCGCAAGATGAAATAAAGCTTCCCGGCGCTTCCGGCAAATATGCGTTGGAATTAGCGGTTCAAGATTTGAAAAAATCCGGCAAGGCAACGCCTTATGATGTTGTGGTGTGTGAATCGCTGGCGCGCGTTTTATCGGGCGGAGAGAAAGCCGATTGGACAAGCCCGATTAAGGAAGATGATGTGTTGAAGTTGGAGCGCGAGGAGTTTATGAAGCTTGCTAAGCAAACCGGTACCATTCAACGCATTGAGCATATGTTGGAAAAAGGCAAGCCGCTCAGGAATTAATGAGCCAGCGTTGTGTGATTTCGCCGTAACCAAGTGCCGCGCATAACTCAGTGCGGAAATTTTCAACGCGATCAAATAATGTGAACGGTGCGTTGAGTGTCAAAAGTCCGCAACCATTAAATGTGTCAATTTGATCGCGCGGGAATTGCAAAAATTCGCACACATGCACGCGGCTTAAACCCTTATTTTGTGCGGCTTTTGTGCAATTTTCAATCATCACATCCGCCCCCGATCCGGCCTTTACGGGGTACCATATAAAAAGGGTTGCGGTGGACGATTTTTTCAAAGCTTTTTCAACCTCAATTTGCAAAACTTCAAACTCATCTTTGCGCTCAAACGGTGGATCAATTACCACAAATTCACGCATATTTTTTTGAGGTAAAAAAGCGCGCATTGCCTGGTAAGCATCTTCTTGCGTGACTTGCACATGAGGGTAGGGATTCATAAAATTACGCAAGGTGCGGGCGTCGTCGTTGTGAAGCTCATTCACAACCATACGGTCTTGGAGGCGTAATTTATACGCAAGGATAAGCGGGGATCCGGGATAACGCCCGCGCTTCCAAAAGGGCCTCACCGCTTTTTGATAGGCCGCCAAATCGGAATTGGTGAATTTCGCAAGCATAACGCGCTCAATCCCGCTTTTATACTCCCCTGTCTTTTGTGGCGCATCGGCGGTGAGGTCATAACGGCCCAACCCGGCAAAAGCATCCAAAATGCCAAGTCCACCGTCTTTTTGCTGCAAGTGCGATAAAACCATAATCATCACGCAGTGTTTGATCACATCGGCAAAGTTTCCAGCATGGTAAATATGGCGATAATTCATATACTGTCCTTAAAGATCTCTTAAACTGAACTTGAGACAATAAAACGATGACCGATTGGTGGAAAGCCAAAAAAGAAGAAAATGCGAACCAAACGCCTGACGAGCGGCGCGCGGAGCTTATTAAATCTGCCCGCGCCGAGGCGGAAAAGGCACGTGATGCAATTGGCCGCGATAGATTGGCACAGTTGAAAAATCTCATTGATGAATCGCAAAAACCACCTCCTGAAAAACCGGCGGAACCATCGCCGATGACCCAAGCTCAAGAAATTTTGAAAAAAATTGATCATGTAAAAATGTTGGAAATTTTACGCGCGCTTCGTGGGCGCAACGACACACATTAGGAGAGAACCATGCCGCACTATAAAGCTCCACTTGAGAATATTCATTTCGTTTTACATGATGTGTTAAAAGCGGAACAGCTTTCTCACTTGCCCGGTTATGATCAAGCCACGCCCGATATGATGACGCAAATTTTCGAAGAAGGGGCGAAAATGTGCGAGGAAGTTTTGTTCCCGCTTAATCAATCGGGCGACAAGCAAGGCTGCGTGTTAGAAAATGGCGTTGTCCGCACACCGCAAGGTTTTAAAGAGGCGTATGAGCTCTATCGCACGGGTGGGTGGACATCGTTATCATCCGATCCCGCTTATGGCGGGATGGGCATGCCGCACCTCATGAATTTTGTGTTTATGGAGATGATATGCTCCGCCAATATGGCGTTTGGCATGTATCCGGGTTTGTCCGAAGGGGCATATCGTGCGCTTCATCTTCACGGGTCGGATGAATTAAAACAACGCTTTCTGCCAAAACTTGTAAGTGGTGAATGGACAGGCACGATGTGCTTGACGGAACCGCATTGCGGCACAGACTTAGGCCTTATTCGCACCAAAGCAAGCGTGGGCGAAAACGGATCATGGAAAATTTCCGGGACAAAAATTTTCATCTCCGCCGGTGAACATGATTTGGCGGAAAATATTATTCACCTTGTGCTCGCACGTCTTCCCGATGCGCCCGAAGGTGTGAAGGGAATTTCACTTTTTGTGGTACCAAAATTTTTGGTCAATGATGATGGGTCGTTGGGCGCGCGCAACGGTGTGACATGTGGGTCGATTGAACACAAAATGGGAATCAAGGCATCGGCCACATGCGTGATGAATTTTGATGATGCGCAAGGTTGGCTTGTGGGTGAGGCGCATAAGGGCCTCAAGGCCATGTTTACCATGATGAACGCCGCGCGTTTGGGTGTGGGCATGCAAGGATTGGGTATCGCCGAAGTTGCCTATCAAAACGCGTTAATCTATGCCAAAGATCGTTTGCAAATGCGTGCACTCGACGGCACAAAAGCACCGGATAAACCGGCCGATCCGATCATCGTTCACCCCGACGTGCGGCGTATGTTACTCACCTCAAAAGCATTTTGTGAAGGTGGGCGCGCGCTGTCCTATTGGGTGGGCATGCATTTGGATATCAGTGAAAAACATCCCGATCCGCAAACGCGCCAGGATGCGGATGATCTGGTCGCACTCATGACTCCGATTGTGAAGGCCTATTTGACCGATATGGGTTTTGATGTTGCCAATCACGCGATTCAAGTTTACGGCGGGCATGGTTATATTTGGGAATGGGGTGTGGAACAATATGCGCGCGATGCACGCATTGCCATGATCTATGAAGGTACAAACGGCATTCAGGCATTGGATTTGGTTGGGCGCAAAATGGGTCAAAGTTATGGGCGGTTATTGCGTCAATTTTTCCATCCCGTGTCGGATTTTATAAACGTTGAACAATCAAACCCCGCGATGATGGAATTTATTTTGCCGTTAGGAAAATCATTTGCGAAATTGCAACAAATCACGGGTCTCATTGCCCAAAAAGGAATGAAAGACCCGAATGAGGCGGGTGCCGCATCATCCGATTATCTGCGCCTATTTGCATTGGTCGCAATGGGGTATATGTGGGCGTTGATGGCAAAAGCGGCACTAGAGAAAAAAGAAACAACGCAAGGTGAGCTTCAAGAATTTTACGACAGCAAGCTTCACACGGCACGGTTTTTCTTTGAACGCATGTTGCCCGAAACGGAATCGCGTTTTCGTATGATCATGGCGGGTGCGGCACCGCTGATGAACCTCAAGGCCGAAGGGTTTTAAGATGACCTTGGACGAGATAAACAATAAATTGGCAAGCAAACTCGGCATTCCTGGTGTGTTCACCAAAACGGTGCTGTTTGATTTTGAAGATGACGGAAAAATTCATATCGATGGCACACAAGACCCCGTCATTTTTTCCCATGATGAAAAAGATGCCGATGTCACCCTTGTGACCAACCTTGAAAATTTCTCGAAAATTTTAAGCGGGGAGCTGGATCCCAACTTCGCCTTTATGACGGGGAAATTAAAGGTGCGCGGGTCAATGGGTTTGGCGCTTCGGCTCAATGCATTGCTTGAATCATGAATCTTTATATCCGCGTTTTTCTTTTGTTTGTGCGCGCGCTTTTTAAGCCGCGCTTAAGTGATGTTTTATCCCTCTCAACTTTGCGTTTTTATGTGCTTCCTAATGATCTTGATTTCAATGGCCACATGAATAATGGGCGGTATTTGACCATCATGGATTTGGGCCGCTTGGATCTTATTTTGCGCACGGGGTTGATGCGCATGATGCTCAAACAAAAATCGGTGCCTGTGCTTGGTTCCGCCAAAATTCGGTATCGTCTTCCCCTCATGCCGTTTGAGCCATTTGATGTGCACACACGCATTGTCGGTTGGGATGAGAAATGGATGTATATTGAACAGCGTTTTATCAAGGCCAAAGGTGATAAAGCGGGCCAAGTTGCGGCGATTGCAGTGTTAAAGGGAAGTTTTTTTAATCAAAAAACAAAATCCACCATCCCGACACAGGATGTTTTAAAAATGATTGGATCAGGGCAAATAAGCCCGCAATTGCCCGAACATATTATCGCGTGGCAATTGGCCGAAAGCTCACTGCGTGAGGTTACGAAGTGATGCGGTAATCATATCGGCCGTGTCTTTTCCTTTGAAAATTTTCGCCAATGTCCCATCGGGTTTCATCAGATAAATAAAGGAGGAGTGATCGACCGTGTAATCATCGCCTTGGGGCACTTTTGCCGCGTAAACTTTGAATGTTTTTTTGACATCTTCAATTTGCGCAACCGATCCGGTGAGGCCGATAAGGTTCGGGTGAAACAACCCCACATAATTTTTCATGAGTTTCACCGTATCGCGTTCGGGGTCAACGGTGATAAACAGCATTTGGATTTTGTCTTGAATTTCTTGCGGCAAACTTACATACGCTTGCGCCATTTTTTGAAGCTCCGTCGGGCAAATCGTGGGGCAGTAAGTGAAGCCAAAATAAATCATATGGTATTTGCCCGGAAAATCGGCATGGGTGCGCGGTTTGCCGTCTTGATCGATCAAGCTCCATGCCCCGCCAATTCCGGCAATGTTTAATGTGCCTTCATCCGCGCTTTTGTCTTCGACAACGCGCACAAGATTGCGGTCATCCATACGAATGGAAAGAAAAGCAATGATCGCCCCAATAATAAGGCCAAGGGTTGCGAGAATAAGGGTACGTAAGATGCGGTTTTTCATGCTGAGAAATTAATCCATACCATCCAGTTTGGGAAGAGCTTGATTGCCAAGAAGCGTCATATCGGGAAGATTATAGGTTGCCGCAAATTGTTGGCCATTTTTTTGATAAAGAATGAGAAAGTTCGTATCACTCAGTTGCGCAAGGTAAGAAACATGCTCGATATCCGGGATAAGTTTTTTGAGGTCTTTTCCGAACGCGTCACTGATGTAAATGTTTTTCTCGCCATCTTCCGCATTTGCAGTAAAGGAAACGATTTCATAGATAATCGCAAACGTGCCTTCCGATAAGGAATCGCTTTGATAACTTTTTTTCTTGTAAAGAATTTCCCATTGATTGATTCTTTGATGAATTCCGGGAAGCAACCAATGGCTTTGTGACGTGGCAAGGTTTGTAAATAAAATATTCGACGTTGTCCCGGTGGCGTAATATGTCTGTGGTGCTTTACTCAAATTATCAACAAGGGCGATAAAGGCGAAATCAGTTCCGGGGAGTTTGATGGGTGCTGTGAACGAATAACGCACGCGCTTCGCGCTGTTATGATTTGGCTCCACGGTTGCTGTCGGTGTTTCGTCAACGGGGCTATAGATAAAAACCCTATAGGCCACAACCCCGCCCATGATGAACGCCACAAGGCAGCATGTGTACAAAATAAGTGTACCAAAGCTGCGTAAGATTTTTTTAAACTTACTGTAAGAAACCGCCATAACGAAGACCTGTTGTTAAGTTGTGGTTTTCAATCACTTTAAGTTCAAAAAACTCTATGTGACTGATCTTCAAACAACTTAAATGACTTCAAGCATCTCGGCAACAAGCGGATGGCGCACGATATCTTGTTGTTTCAGGCGCACAACACCAATGTTGGAAATTTTTTCCAACCGATCGGCGATGTCCGATAACCCCGACAATCCGGTGAGAAGGTCGGATTGATCCGGATCACCCGTGACCACCATGGTGGAATGCCAGCCCAAACGGGAAAGAAGCATCTTTAATTGCGCATAGGTGCAATTTTGCGCCTCATCAATCACAACGAACGCGTTGTTCAATGTGCGCCCGCGCATGAAGCCGACGGGTGCGATTTCAATCGTGCCGTCTTCCAATAATTGGCGCACTTGTTTTCCGCCCATGCGATCCCCCAATGCGTCATAAAGCGGACGTAAATAGGGCGCCATTTTTTCATGCATATCGCCGGGTAAAAACCCGATGGATTCGCCGGCTTCCATGGCGGGGCGTGAAAGAATAATCCGCTCAACGGCGCCCTCTTCCAACGCTTCCACCGCCGCCGAGATTGCCAAGTATGTTTTGCCAGACCCGGCGGGCCCAAGGGCTAAGGTTAAATTATGCGCCTTAATCGCGTCCATTAACGCGCGCTGCCCATCCGAGCGCGGTTTAATGCGCCGTATGTAAGATTTATCGCGGGAGTTTTCGATATGCTCGTCTAACGGATGCCAATCAGCAGAAGGGTGATCATCAAAAGCCGTGTGTACGACATTGTGAGATGTGTGCAATTTTGCCCGTTCAATCTGGCTTTTGCGGTATTTCTGTTTGGCTGGCCGTTGTGACATGCGCATATCCTTTCATGAGGGGTGACACAAGATAAACCCGTCGGCTTTGCCGATGCACAGCACGAAGCGGACGGTAATGACGCGGACAGAAAGAAATTTGGGCGATATAAGGCCGATCGCCAAAGGTCAAAGTTTTAAGTTCAAATCGTCGGTTAAAAATCAACGAGGGGTCTCTAACACCGCGAACGCGGCACAGGGGGTGAACTACTATTCGAATCATAACAGTGTTTTTTGATTCGCGGAAGGGGGAATAAAAAGTCGGAAAATAAAAAAGCCGGACATCTTTCGACATCCGGCTTTTGAATTGGTTTTAAAAAAACTTATGCGGCGTCTTTGGAGGATAAATCTTCCTTCACGGCGCGTTTGTCTTTCGCGTAATTTCCGGCGAACAAATCTTCCGAGAAAACATCTTCCCATGTGCCTTGGGTGGATGCTTTGGAATATTCCGTCGCGCGGTTTTCAAAGAAGTTCGTGTGCTCCGCACCGTTCAACATTTGATCCATCCATGGCAATGGGTTTTTCTCAATGCCGTAAATGGGCTCTAAATTCAATTGTTGCAAACGACGGTCACCGATATAACGGATATAATCTTTCACCTCTTGTGGGGTGAGGCCTTCGATGGGGCCTTGCTCAAAGCAAAGATCAATAAACGCATCTTCGAATCCGACGATGGTACGGCAACAATCGGTGATTTCCGCCTTAAACTCATCATCCCAAATATCAGGATTTTCGGCGATGAAGGCGTTGAACAATTTGATCATCGACAAGCAATGCAACGTTTCATCACGCACCGACCATGTGACAATCTGACCCATACCTTTCATTTTATTGAAACGTGGGAAGTTCATCAAAATTGCGAAAGATGCAAATAATTGTAATCCTTCGGTGAAGGCACCAAACATCGCCATTGTTTTGGCAATATCGCGGCGTGACTTCATCGACGCATTTTGCATGTAATCGAATTTGTCCTTCATTTCCTTATATTGCATGAAGGCGGAATATTCGACTTCCGGCATACCGATTGTGTCAAGCAAGTGTGAGTAAGCGGCGATGTGCACGGTTTCAATGTTTGAAAACGCGGACAACATCATTTGCACTTCGACGGGGCCGAACACTTGAGAATAATGTTTCATGTAACAATTATTCACCTCGACATCCGATTGCGTGAAGAAGCGGAAAATTTGTGTCATCAAATTGCGTTCGGAATCAGACAAATTCTTTTTCCAATCGCGGACATCTTCCGCCAAGGGCACTTCCTCGGGTAACCAGTGAATGCGCTGTTGCGTCAACCACGCCTCATAGCACCATGGATATAAAAATGGTTTGTAAACATGGCGCTCCACCAAAAGCGGAGAGGGGTTCACGCCAAAATCATTTGCAACAGCATTCGCAGACATCGCAGTTTCTCTTTCGTCAAAAGTTACAGTTTTGTGTTTGGAAGTGGCCGCATCACACCCCGATTCGGGAGGGCAATACAAGCCAAAGATTGAAAGTCAGTATCCCCCGATTCCGACCTTATACCACTAGATATAGTGTATTTTTAGGCTTTTGTCCACATGATGTTGTGAAAATTAATATTACAAGAATAATTTGACATATAATTATAAATTGAGTATAAAACTCTCACGGATTAATTTTTTTAAGGAGAATGTGTATGAAAAAATCTTTTATGTTTGCGGGTTCTGCAGCACTTGCTTTGGCGGGATGTGCTGGTCCAGAGGCTGATATTCCGGCCACTGATAAGGATCGTGTTGATTCGGTTCAGATGATAGGCTCTGGCTATGAGGCGACTACATTTACACCAAAAGCGGCGCCTTATATGCAGTGTGTGCATGTTGTGCGTGGCGGAGTTGATTGCTGGGAGAAAAAAGAACGTATCCCTAACTACAGCGATCCATCTGTAGATCCATAATTGATATTTTTGATATAAAAAAACCCCGCGATGTGCGGGGTTTTTTGTGATTCAAATTTTGTTTACTGACACGCCAAACATTCTTCGTATTTTTTGGGCTCCTCTAATGTGAGCTGTTCGGCCGCGGCGATATCGCGTTTTGATTTCGCCCAAGATGCGGCGCTTTCCGCCCGTTGAATGGATTTGGAGCGGCAATAGTAAAGTGATTTCACACCCTTCTTCCACGCATCAAAATGGATGCCGTGCAAATCTTTTTTATGCACGTTGGCGGGAATGAAGATGTTCAATGATTGCGCCTGGCACACAAACGGCGTGCGATCAGCCGCATGTTCAATCAACCAGCGTTGATCCATTTCAAACGCGGTTTTGAACACGTCTTTTTCATCTTGAGATAAGAAATCAAGATTTTGAACAGATCCCTCATCGGTGAAAATTGCCGACCACACATCTTCGGTGTTCATGCCCTTTTCATTCAATAATTTTTCAAGATAAGCATTTTTCACCGCGAATGAGCCCGACAAAGTTTTGTGGGTGTAAGCATTGGCGGCATTCGGCTCAATCCCCGGCGAGGCTCCGCCGCAAATGATGGAGATAGAGGCTGTGGGCGCAATCGCCATTTTGTTGGAAAAACGCTCCATGATTCCGTAATCGGCCGCATCGGGACACGCGCCGCGCTCATGCGCCAATTTGATGGACGCATCATCCGCTTGGCGTTTGATCAGTTGGAACATTTTGCGGTTCCATACTTTTGCCATCACCGATTCCATCGGAATCATTTTCGATTGCAAAAAGCTGTGAAAGCCCATCACGCCAAGACCCACCGAACGCTCACGCATCGCGGCATATTTAGCACGCTTCATGGAATCGGGGGCTTTGTTGATGAAATCCGTCAACACGTTATCAAGGAAACGCATGACATCTTCGATAAAGGTTGGGTGATCATGCCACTCATCAAATGTTTCCAAATTGACGGATGATAAACAGCACACCGCCGTGCGGTCATTGCCCAAATGGTCACGCCCCGTGGGCAAGGTGATTTCCGAACATAAATTCGACATCTTCACGTTCAACCCGGCCATTTTGTGATGCTCGGGGATCGCGTTATTGACGTGGTCAATATTGATGATGTAAGGCTCGCCGGTTTCAATGCGGGCGGTCAAAAGACGGATCCACAATTCGCGCGCTTTGACACGGGCGATAATCGCTTTGTCTTTGGGGGAACGTAACGCCCATTCTTCATCTTTCTCAACCGCATGCATAAACGCATCCGACACCAAAACACCATGGTGAAGGTTCAACGCTTTGCGGTTCGGATCTCCACCCGTTGGGCGGCGGATCTCGATAAACTCCTCAATCTCGGGGTGGTCGATAGGCAAATAAATGGCGGCCGATCCACGGCGCAAAGATCCTTGAGAGATCGCAAGGGTGAGGGAATCCATCACGCGAATGAACGGCACGATTCCCGATGTTTTGCCGTTACGGCCAACTTTTTCACCAATGGAACGCACATTGCCCCAATAAGATCCAATGCCGCCGCCCAAGGATGCCAACCACACATTTTCATTCCACAATGAGACAATGTCTTCGAGACTATCTTGCGTTTCATTCAAGAAACACGAAATCGGAAGGCCGCGCGTTGTCCCACCATTGGAGAGAATAGGGGTTGCGGGCATGAACCAAAGTTTCGAGATATAATCGTAAAGACGTTGCGCATGTGCGGAGTCATCCCCGTAATACATGGCAACACGGGCGAACAAATCTTGCGGGCCTTCTTCGGGCAATAAATACCGGTCCACCAAGGTGGCAATGCCAAAGCTTGTGAGTTTGGAATCGCGCGCGCGATCAATTTGAACCCGGTTTCCGCGCTCCATTTGTGCGATATCGAACATAGTCTCTCTCCCTAAAAAACAAGCGTCACACTTGCAAAGATGGTTACAAAATTGAAATAAAATAGGTTTTATCTGGAACTGAAAGCCGCGGAGGACCCACAACCTGTAGTCTAAGACACATCAATAACCTACTACATCTCGTATGTTTGTTCAAAAAAAATGTCACGATTCTTTTTCGCCTGTAAAGCCTGTAAATGGATCAAGAGGGCGTTTTTTAGAGTGATATCAAGGGTTTAAAATTTTTGTGGGAATCGGGGACAACTTTAAAACGCACAAAAATTACAAACTTGCGTCAAATGGTTATGGAGATAGTATTTGACGCAATTCGGACAATTTTGGTCAAGTCTTTGAAATTCCATGATTCGAGAATGATTCGGGTTTTGACCCGAACAGGTCATCCTAAAAATGCGGCATAAAGGCTGGAGATATGCGCGTGCGAAAGAATATTCCCGCGCGGATTAAACTCTATCATCTTCTTCAATCTATGCTAAAACACCGTTTTTACACGATAAAATCAAAGGTTATAAAATGATTCGCGCCCGCCAGACAAAAATTGTTGCCACACTTGGCCCTGCTTCCTCAACCCCTGAGATGATCCGCAAATTATTCATGGCGGGTGTTGATATATTCCGTCTGAATTTCTCGCACGGCACGCACGAAGATCATAAATCCCGCCTTCAGATTATCCGCGATTTGGAAAAAGAATTCGCACGCCCCATCGGCATTATCGCCGATTTGCAAGGCCCGAAATTGCGTGTCGGAAAATTTGCCGATGGAAAAATTGATTTAAAGCCAGGCCAAGAAATTATCCTCGATCTTGATCCTGCATTGGGTGATGAGAAACGTGTGAATTTGCCGCATCCGGAAGTGATTAACACCATGCCGGTTGGGTCGTTTATTTTGCTCGATGACGGCAAGGTGCGCATGGAAATTGTCGGGCGGGGTGATGGATTCTTGAAAGGCAAAATTATCTCGGGGCGCACATTGTCCAATAACAAAGGCTTTAACGTGCCGGGTGTGGTGTTGCCCATCTCGGCACTCACGGAAAAAGATCGTGTTGATTTGGTTGCGGCATTAGAGATGGGTGTTGATTGGATTGCGCAATCTTTCGTGCAAAAACCCGAAGACGTGGCGGAGGCAAAAGAATTAATCGCGGGGCGCGCGGCCTTGATGATCAAGGTTGAAAAACCATCGGCGTTGGAACATCTCGATGGCATGTTGGCTTTGTGTGATGGGGTGATGCTGGCGCGTGGAGATTTGGGTGTTGAAATTCCGGCCGAAGATGTGCCGGTTGTGCAAAAACAAGTGGTGCGCAAAGTGCGCCATGCGGGCAAACCCATTGTCGTGGCCACTCAAATGTTGGAATCGATGATTGAAAATCCGTCGCCTACGCGCGCCGAAGCATCCGACGTGGCAACGGCCGTGTTTGACGGCACTGACGCCGTGATGTTATCCGCCGAAACAGCCGCCGGAAATTATCCGTTAGAGGCGGTGGCGATCATGGACCGTATTTGCCAACGTGTGGAAAAAGATCCGCATTACAGATCCTTGATCGACGCCGATCACCCTGATGCGCGCCGTCATGATGCATCCGATGCGATCACCATCGCGGCCGATCAGGTGGCGCATGATTTGAACGCCGCGTGCATTACCACCTACACCACATCCGGATCAACGGCGTTGCGCGCCGTGCGCCAACGTCCCGCCATGCGGATTTTGGTGCTCACACAAAATCTGTCCACCGCGCGCCGCTTGGCGGTGTCATATGGTGTGCATGCGGTTGAGGTGGCTGAGGTTGAAACCTTTGCCGAGGCGGTGGTTTTGGCGCGCCAAACGGTGAAAGACCAAGGCCTTGCGAAAGCCGGCCAACGTTTTGTCATGACGGCGGGTGTGCCCTTCGGCACACCGGGTTCCACCAATATTTTGCGTGTTGCCGAAGTCGAATAATTTATTGACATAACAATTAAATAAGGCTAAATAGAAGGCTGTCGTAAAGCCGCTAGAGTGCTGGCGGGTTTGGGTATGTATGTTTTTTGAGTATCTGCTGCGTAAGAGGATCAAGGTGGTTGCGTTTTACGGTTTAGGGGAAAAAGTACAAAAGCATTACGGCGCACCGGCCGCCCGTTTGCTTGGGCGGTTAAACCGCGAAGGGATGATGAGCTTATGAGATATTTTCCATCCCTGATGAAAAAATCCCAACCTCTTTTTAAGGCGATGGGGCTTGCCGTGCCTGAGCCAAAGGATTTCGTGCACGGCAGTCACCTTTTGCTTTTTGTGGATGCGTTCGGAATATGTATCCGCATGGGCGAGGCGCGTAAACTTCCCTATCACGACCGGGTCTTGGAGCCTTTGAAAACAGTTTCTTTGGGCGGCAAAATGGTTTTTGAAATTCTGCCCATCATTCGTCATTATACACTTGAAGGGGAAGAGCCCGAAAATCTTTTTCGTTCCGGCCGTGCGGCGCAGTTTTTGCGGCGTGAATTTGCGCGCGAAGGTTTGGATTTCACCGACCCGTTCAACCGCAATATCGGCCTCATCCCTTTTCATGATCGCGGAGTTGCGCGCCAGATTTTAGTGGTGCTGGATCGCGGAAATGATTGCATTCTTCCGATTTCAAAGTCAGGAAAAAAACCTTTATTCACCAATTTTTTGATTCGTGAAGACGAGGATATGGAGAGCTTACAGCGCTTACGCGAAATTTTTCACCGCAATAAAAACAAGCCCGCACCATCCCCGCATTTCACCCAATTAAAAGCCTATGAAGATTTGCGCGATGTCATCACCCGCACATGGGGTGAGGGGGAAACACTCCCATCCCCCGATTTTGTCAAAGAATTTTGGCCGGCCTGTTTAAAGGCTATGGAAGAAGGCCGTTTGGCACGCATTGCCGATCAACCCGCGCCAAATTATGAATTGATGGATTGTTTTGATGTGCGTGTGGCGGCATCAAATTACACCGAAACACTGCTCACCCATCTGCGGCCTTGAAATTTTTTAGCGCGATGCGATGACGGTCGCGGGGCGTGGGGCTGTGTGCAACCACCATGAATTTGCATTGATGGAAAAGATCGGGCGGTAATGATCGACATCATTCGCATTCGTCATGCGCTTAATTTGATTGTCGAGCAACATCGGCCCGGATTCGGTGTACACAATCAATACCGCATGCGGAATATTTTTTTGCAAATCTTTGACAATGGATACACGCATGCGGCTGTCGGGCACACCCAACGCGCGCAGCAATGAATATTTGGCAATGGCGTAATCTTCGCAATCACCGCCGCGCGTGAAAAATTCCATCGGCGTGGCCCAATAATCGGAGCGGCCATAATTATCACTGTCTTCAATGTAACGGATATTATTGGCGAAATTATTGACTTCGAGCGCCATCACTTCCAAGGGTTTTCCTTGTAAGTGATAAATTTCATCTTTCCAACTTGCGGCCGCTTTTTGAAAGCTGGGTGCGCGCGCCTCTTGGGAAAAACGCGCAAACATACCGTTCCATTTGGTGAAGGCGGATAAATCTTTCGAACGGCGCTCACCGCTGTTCCACAAGGTGGGGTATTGGCTTAAGCCGCTTACCGGTGCGGCCGATGCAAGCACAAGGGTTGCGGGCACATCGCGCCCACTATTCGCATGGGCTTGTGTGGTTGGGAAACTTAAAAGAACGATCAACGCGGATAAACATGCGGCGACACCGCGCAACGCCCATTGGCTGAAAATCGCGGTATAGATGGCGGAACGTGTCACCGTGCCTTGCTGTACTAAAACGTGGCCCAAAGGTTGGGGATTTGACTTTTGAAGATGCAAGGCCTCGCGCAATTGCGCCGGGGTGATGCGGCGTTGTTGCACCAAAATCTCGCCCAAACGATTACGTTCAAGCCGCGCGGATAATACTTTTAAAGATACAGTCGGTTTCATCATCGAATCACGCACGTTTGGTCTCTTTGCCTTTCCTTTATTAAACAGCGGAAAGATTGACAAAGATTAAACATTAGTAACAATGTGATCTAATTTCCCGTTTTAAGGGCTTTTAGGTGTTCCATGGATAAGAAAAATTTGCGCTCCCTTGTCAAAGACGCGCCCATTTTGGTGGTGGGCGATGTCATGCTGGATCAATATGTGTATGGCGATGTGACGCGCATCTCACCCGAAAGCCCGGTGCCGGTTTTATCCATCACACGTCACACACATATGTTGGGCGGTGCGGGCAATGTGATTGCCAATCTTCACGGCTTGGGCGCGCGCCCGGTTTTATTAAGTGTGGTGGGTGATGATCCTTCGGCCAATCTTGTACGCGGCTTACTGCAAAACCAAAATTGTGACCCGCACCATCTTGTGGTTGATAAGGCGCGCCCAACACCGATCAAAACCCGTTACGTTGCGCAAAACCAACAATTGCTCCGCGCGGATTTGGAACAAGCCCATAATCTGGGTGCGGATATTGAACACGATATGATTGCCCGTGCGCAAGATTTGATCCCGACCATGCGCGCCGTGATTTTATCCGACTACGGCAAGGGGTGTTTGACCCAACCCGTGATCGCGGCGGTGATTGCGGCGGCAAAAGCACATAAGATTCCCGTTCTGGTTGACCCGAAAGGCGATGATTACCGCATCTATGCGGGGGCGGATATTGTCACGCCAAACCGTAAGGAACTTGCGGCCGCAACCCAAAATCACGCCACAATCGAAGATGCGGATGTGGTGGCCGCGTGTGAAAAATTAATGACACAGGCGGGTATTGGGTGCGTGGTGGCCACCCGCTCCGAAGCGGGAATGACGGTTGTGCCGGGTGTGGGGAAAAAACCAATTCATTTGCGCGCAAAAGCATTGGAAGTTTTTGATGTCTCCGGTGCGGGGGATACGGTGATTGCCACCATTGCGGCTTCGGTCGCGGTTGGGTTTGATGTGGTTACGGCCGCGCAAATTGCCAATGTGGCGGGCGGAATTGTTGTGGCAAAAATTGGCACGGCGTCCATCAAAATCGCGGAGCTTGAAACCGCATTGGCGCAAGGTGATGATGACGAAATTTCGGCCGCCTCACGCCCTGATCCATCCCCCCTTCACACCCATCTTCAAGCTTTGGTGATCAGAGATTGGGGTGATGCCCGCGAACAGATTGACCGTTGGCGCGCGCGGGGTTTGAAAGTGGGATTCACAAACGGATGTTTTGACATTCTTCACGCGGGTCATGTGAATTATTTGAACGGGGCGCGCATGCGTTGCGACCGTTTGGTGGTGGGGCTTAATCACGATATTTCGGTGAAGCTCCTTAAAGGGCCTGAGCGGCCGATTAACCCAGAGGATATTCGCGCCACCGTCATTGGCGGTTTGGGGTCGGTTGATTTGGTCGTGTTTTTTGGGGCGAAAAATGCGGGCGATGACAACACCGCCACCGATTTAATTCGCACCCTTCAACCCGATATTTATTTCAAAGGGGCGGATTACACGATTGACCAAATTCCCGAAGCAAAAATTGTTCAATCTTATGGCGGGCAAGTGGAACTTGTGCCTTTAACTCAAGGCTTAAGCACCACCACCACCTTGGCCAAAATTAAAAAAGCCGGAGCGGCGTAATTTTTCTTGTATTATGGATTTTTTATTTGCTATAAACACTCATCTCAAAAGATTGAGTGAAGAAAGAAACTGCGTATGAATGAGTTGGACGACACCCCCACCCCCAAAGCTCCTGAACCCAAAAACGATTCCGCGCGGCGCACCCATTGGCGCGGCTTTTTGAAAGAGACATTTTCGCGCCACGGTGCGCGTTATCTTGATATGCATCTTGATCCGCTTGGCGCACCCTCACCGGGAAAACATTTTCTGCGCCCAATCTTTTTGGCGGCGATGGCCACGGGCACGCTTAACGCCATGTCAAGTAACGAGCCGCTTTCGGTTCAGTTACCCCTTCATTTAGGGGCGGCGGCCATGACATATGTCGCGGGGCGCGAGTTGGTTAAAGGATATCGCACTGCGATACGTAACGGCAAAAACACTTTTGAATTTAATTTCGGTACATCAAAAGTGATTGATACAAAACCCGATTATAAAACACCGGCAACATCCTTAAATGATACCTTAAAAGCAATGAAAATTGCTTCCAATGAGCGCTTCTCGGCATCTTTGGGGATTGGATATTTTGGGATTACTTGGGGATTTGGCGTTGCGGAGATTTTATCATCCCAGCCTGTATCTCACTCAGCAACATCAACCGCTATAGATACTGCAGGCAGCCTTTACTGGGCGTACATGATCATGCGTTATCACGCGGCGAAAAACATTGCTGATGGCAAATGGGTGATCGCGAGCGAGCCTCCGGCGAAACGTCAAGAACAGGTTCAAACGAACTTGGTGTCGTCTTTCACCTTTGCCCCCGCACTTCAACCCGCACCCGTTAAATCCTAAAGATTACTGGCGCGTTTCATAAACGGGACGCACATTGACATCCCACCCTTGGGGCGGTTGGTTTGAGAATCCCGGATAACGGCGATATTCCGCTTTTTCATGCGGCAAAATGGCGATGGTGGCATAAGACCCCAGCAAACGATTTCGCGCCGACACCACATCAAGGGTCAGGTAATAAATGCTGTTTTTATCGCCTGCGGGAATAACTTCAGCGCCCAATTTTTCCCGTGCCAATTTTTCAATGGCTGGGTTGCTTAATGGCGCGGAATCATAGGTCACCGTCGGCCCCGCTTGTCCCGCATCCGCAAGCTGATACCCATATGAAATAAGGCCTTGGCGCAGGAAATGATCAAACGCGCCATCGGCCGGGTAAGTGGGGGCACGGGTGCGTAAGGTAAGGGGTTGCACTTTTGATAAACCAGACCCGGGAAGTGGGTTGATCAATTCATACACGGCTCCTTGCCAGGCGGCGGTGTTATCGGCAAGTTTGTTGAGGTTGGGGCGCGCGGCTTCTTTCACCCATGGCCGAGACGGTGCGGGCGAAGATAAGGGCGTTTCATCTTGATAACGATACCCGTTCGGCATCCATTGCGTGGGGAAAGGTTCATAAGAACATCCCGTCACCACAAAAAGCCCCATCATCATTCCAAAAATTTGTCGACACGTGCGCATATGATTCCTCTGAATAAGCAAGCAGATCATAGCGCATGTTGTGCGACAGGGAAATGCGGATTCGCAGAGAAAAAAACGCGATGCTTATCCCAAGCTGCGCGCGTCATCCGTCAACACCGCATAAACGGTGGGGGACGAAAACACCGAACGCAGTTCAATAAAATGCGCTTTGATGGCGTCCGACACTTGTGTCTCGCCGTAACGGCGGGTCAGCTCTTCCAAAGGTGTTACGGCCGCATCACGGCCAAAATGTGTTTCAATCAAGCAAAGATCTTGGATCATGATATCCCCCATGTTGCGTTTTTTTAAAAGATTTAAAAGCCGAAAGGCCTTTGTGAAGAGAATCTCAGATTACTATATCTGGGGGGTGTGATCAAATAAAAAATCAATATATTGATTTTATCCGCAGATTTCCGCCTTATGCCTGCAAAGCTTATCTGGCAAGAAGCACATAAAAATAATCAAATTGCGCCCCGCCGTCACATGACACGCATGCTTGATAAGCGGGGGTGCGGGTAAAGGTTGCGGGATCTAAAAGAATGGGACTTGAATCATCAAAGGTTCCTACAAAGCGATTCGAACTCGCCACACAGGTGGAAGCGGGGACGGCGGGTTGTGACCCGGGTGTGTATCCAATTTGTGTATTAATCACGGCGCAAAATTCTTGGGAGACATTTGGCAAAACGGCGACCAAATCACCTTTATCGGTTCCGGATTCCAAGCCGTTCACATCGCCTTGAAATTCCCAATTCGCAATATTGGCGCCCCCCACACCAATACCGGTTGGCGGGATGAAAAAGGTGCCTTGCCCACCTTGGGGGGAAAAGACCTGGCGCGTGGGGTTCACCGTAATGTCACCATATGCGACGTTTGCATCTGGGTGCGCAAAACGAATGTCGGACTCGGAAACACCATTTTCAATCAAAGCTTGAACGGCCACCGCAAAGCCTGCGGCTTGGCGTTGCACTTGGGTGGCTTTGACGGTGAGGCCGTCACGATCGATCCCTGAATCTAACCCGCTGGTGTCCCGCAAAGCCACGGTCAAGGCGCCAATCAACACCACAGCAATCAAGATATAAAATAAAATATTCCCCGATTGTGAGGATGAGAAAGGCTTGCGCATCATGGCTACAGGCTTAATGCGCATTGGGCGGAATGGGAATGCATGACCCCAAAATGCGGCATGCTTGGTCGGCTTCGGCTTGGGTAAATCCGGCGAGGCGTGCGCGAAACATCCATGATTGGTTATCGCCGCGCATCGGCACAATCACCGGGTCTTTTTGCCCCATATGGCTTAAGCGCGCTTGGGCATTATAAATGGCTTGGTCGGTTGCAATTCGGGATTGAAACGCACCAATTTGAATGGCCCAACCGCCCGTGTTGGCGGCGGGTGCGGAAACTGGCTGAGCCGGTAAGCGCACCGCATCTGTGGATGTGCTGTTCAAACTGGCAAGGCGCACCGTGCCCAAGCTCTGTGTCGTCGGGGCGGAACGGGGACGGCGGTCGGTCGTGGCCGAGGCCGCTTGTTGCGGTTTAAATTGTGCTGTGGGGGCGCGGTCTTGTGTACGGGTTGTTTCGCGATAAACCGGGCGAATTTCGGGCAAGGTGGCGGTGGCCACCACGGTGGGGGTTGAGGCGGGTGCGGCCACCGGAGCTGTTTGCTGAGCCGGAACCGGAATTTGCACCGGAGCTTGTGCCTGAATTTGTGGCTGCGCTTCCGGTGCACGTGGAATTACGCGTTCCGCTTGCGCCAATTGGGATTTCGGGGTGCGGCGCAATTCCGCAAAACCACGATCCAACAATTCGGCCATGTGATTGTTGCGCGAAACTGAAGTACGACCACCAAACACAACACCAATCACGCGGCGTCCGTCACGCCGGGCGGAGGCCACCAAATTAAAGCCCGACGCAACCGTGTACCCCGTTTTAAACCCATCCATCCCGGCATAAGATTGCATCAAACGGTTATGGTTGGTGTGGGTGCGGCCATTGATGGTAAAGCTGCGCTTGCCGAAATAATGGTAATGGTGGGGATAGGTTTGCAAAATATGCCGTGCCAATTTCGCCATGTCGCGCGGCGTGCTCACTTGCTCGCTGTTTGGTAAACCCGATGCGTTTTTAAACACGGTGCGGCTCATGCCAATTTCACGCGCTTTTAAGGTCATTTGCCGGGCAAAAGCGGATTCAGACCCACCCAAACTTTCGGCAATCACCACCGAAATATCATTGGCCGATTTGGTCACAAGGGAATAAATGGCGTTTTCAACGGTGATGGTCGATCCGGCGGGCAAACCGATTTTACTCGGCGCTTGCCCGGCCGCACGTTGCGAAACCCGAAGCCGTGACTGAGGGCTTAATTTCCCTTGATCCATCGCCTCAAACACCATCATCAATGTCATGATTTTGGTCAAGGATGCCGGGCGCAACACCCGGTCGGCGTTATCTTGATCCAACACAGCACCGGTTTCCGCATCAATGACGATAGATCCATATTTGGAATTTTCCCGGGGTTGCGATTTGCCGGAACGCGCCGCTTCGGCTGCCGAAGGTAAGGTCAACAAAGCCGAAACAAGGCCAAAAACCAAAAAACGGAAAAAAGCGGAGCGAGATCTCAACATAACATCATCACCGGTTGCGGTTTTAAATTTTATAAGAAATAAGCCCTGCAAAGCTTGGGCCAGTAAAGTTAGGCGGGGTGTGCCGGGTCAGCACGTGAAAACCGACACAAATCATTCTTAAAGTATAGTAAAATTCCGCCCTTTTGTCCACAAAGGGATGGTTGTATTTTCGTAAAGTTTTAAGTGCCCGAAAATAACCCCGCTTCATACCATATTGTGCAGCGCACAAAATAAAGTTTGACGTGAAAGAAACACCATGCTATATCCTTCTTGTGCGCTGCAACAGGTGCGGCGCAAAACTTTTTAAAAAGCGTTGAAAGCGAGGATCTTATGCCATCGAAAAAACCAACGAATAAATCAAAATCCGCAGCTGCTACGCCGTCACAAACTGCGTCGTCTGCGAAAACGTCGAAAGCTTCATCGGTGATTCCGTTTGCGGCCTTCACATCAAATTTCGCACCGAATTTCGGGGCGTCTGCGTCTAACCCTTCTTTTGAATCTGTGGAGCAAATGATGAACACAAGCAAAAACCAATACGAAAAAATCACCCAAGAGGCACAAAATGCGGGCCGTCATTCCATGGAAGCATGGACAAAATGCAGCACCGTATTGCAAAAAGGCGCGGAACAATGGATGAAAATCGCCACGCAAATGTCACAAGAATCATGGGAAAAATCTTCCGAGAACATGAAGGCTTTGATGGCATGCAAAACCATCACTGAGCTTACCGAAGCGCAAAACAAACTCGCGCAACAAAGCTTTGAAGACATGATGCAATGCGCAACACGTCTTTCGGAATTGTCGATCAAGATTTGCACCGAAGCGTTTGAACCGATTAACGACCAGCTCGCAAAGTCGATCAAAAAAGCTTCCGAATCGATGGCCGCTTAAGGTATAGTCAATCACGCTTTTCTCTCTTCCAAACGAGAGGCAAGCCTTCTTAAATAAAAGCGAACAAATCTACGATTTGCTTCGCATCTAACACAAACCCCTGCGGATCAGCTCTCCGCAGGGGTTTTTTCTTTTTTAATCCCCCTACCCAACGTTAAAGCTTTTCCTATATAGTAGATATTATGCGCGCATCGGATGACCCCAACGCCCCGACCACCCCACCCGTGCCGGACAAGGCCACGGGCATTTTGCTCAAAACCAAGCCGAAAACGGCCAAGCCTGGGCTTTACCGCGTGCTGTTGCTCAATGATGATTTCACGCCGATGGAATTTGTCGTCCATATCTTGGAAAAATTCTTTAACAAAACCCGGGCGGAGGCGACCGAAATTATGCTGCATGTCCATCGCCGCGGCGTGGGGCTTTGCGGTGTTTACACCTATGAGGTGGCGGAAACAAAAGTCAATCAAGTGATGGATTTTGCGCGCGCCAACGAACAACCGCTTCAATGCACCATGGAACGCGAATAAAGCGCATAAAGAAAGGGACTAAACATGTTATCCCGTAATTTGGAACACACGCTTCACAAGGCGCTCTCCGCCGCATCCGACCGCCAACAAGAATATGCGACGTTGGAACATTTGCTGTTCGCGTTGTTGGATGATCAAGACGCCATGGCGGTGTTGCGGTCTTGCGGCGTTGATTTGGGAATTTTGCGCGGCAAACTCATCACCTATATGGACGAAGATTTAGGGTATTTGGTGAATCCCACAACTGGTGACACCAAACCCACCACCGCCTTTCAACGCGTGTTGCAACGCGCGGCCATTCACGTGCAATCATCAGGGCGGGAAGAAGTCACCGGTGCGAATGTCTTGGTTGCACTCTTTTCCGAGCGGGAATCGCACGCGGTTTACTTCCTTCAAGAACAAGACATGACCCGCTTTGATGCGGTCAATTATATCTCCCACGGGATTGCAAAAGTGGCGGGGGCGAATGATCAAACCCGTGTGCCGAAAGGGGCGGATGCGGGCGATGAAACTCCTGTCAAAATGGGCAAAGACGCGCTCGATAGTTATTGCGTGAATTTGAACGAAAAAGCGAAAAAGGGAAAAATTGACACGCTCATTGGGCGATCAAAAGAGATTGACCGCACCATTCAAATTTTGTGCCGCCGGTCAAAAAATAATCCGCTTTATGTTGGTGATCCGGGTGTTGGCAAAACCGCGATTGCCGAAGGGCTTGCGAAAAAAATCGAAGACAAACAAGTTCCGGAAGTGCTGTTGGGATGTGTCGTTTATTCGCTCGATATGGGTGCGCTTCTTGCTGGCACGCGCTATCGCGGTGACTTTGAAGAACGCTTAAAGGCCGTGATTGCGGAATTACAAGCCCAAGAAAATGTTGTCTTATTCATTGATGAAATCCACACCATCATTGGTGCGGGGGCGACATCGGGCGGGGCGATGGATGCGTCAAACCTTTTAAAACCTGCGTTATCGGATGGGTCGTTGCGGTGCATTGGTTCCACCACCTTCAAAGAATACCGCAATCATTTTGAAAAAGACCGCGCACTTGTGCGCCGTTTTCAAAAGATTGATGTGCATGAGCCATCAATTCCCGATGCGATTGAGATTTTAAAAGGCATCCGGCCTTATTTCGAGAAACATCATAATGTGAAATATACGAACGAGGCGTTGCGCGCGGCTGTGGAACTCTCCGCACGCTATATCGGTGATCGTAAATTGCCGGATAAGGCGATTGACGTGATCGACGAGGTGGGTGCGGCGCAAATGTTGTTGCCTGCGCTCAAGCGCAAAAAAACCATCGCGGTCAAGGATATTGAGGTGGTGGTGGCGCAAATTGCGCGCATCCCGTCAAAGGCGGTATCAAAGGATGATAAATCGGTTTTGCTCAATCTCGAACGTGATTTGAAAACATTGGTCTTTGACCAAGACGCGGCGATCCAGATTTTGTGCGATTCCATTAAAATGGCGCGTGCGGGTTTGCGCGACATGGAAAAACCGATTGGGTCCTATCTTTTCTCCGGCCCCACAGGTGTTGGGAAAACGGAAGTGGCGCGGCAACTCGCCAAGACATTGGGGGTTGAGTTGA
>JAIXWE010000101.1 GCA_027482195.1 Alphaproteobacteria bacterium
AATGATGAAAAAATCATCAATCTTGATAAGCTGACCTATGCTGGCAATCTCCACTCGCTGGAATCTGCTCTTAACGATCCGCGCCTTGTGATGGTTAGGGGTGATATTGGTGATACGAACCTCGTTGAACAGATTCTTAAAACCCACAATCCACGTGCGATTATAAATTTTGCCGCCGAGTCGCATGTGGATCGTTCCATTCTTGGGCCAGAAGATTTTATCCAAACAAATATTGTTGGCACGTTTCGACTTTTAGAGACCACACGCCATTGGTGGGGGGCACAAAGCGCGACAGATAAAAAATCATTTCGGTTTTTACATGTCTCAACCGATGAGGTTTATGGATCCTTGGAAAATGAAGATCCCGCTTTCACGGAAGAAAACCGTTATCAACCCAACAGCCCCTATTCCGCATCAAAAGCTGCATCCGATCATTTGGTGCGGTCTTATTTTCACACATATGATTTTCCTGTGCTGACAACCAATTGCTCCAATAATTACGGGCCTTATCAGTTCCCGGAGAAATTAATTCCTTTAATCATCTTGCGTGCCTTACGTGGTGAACATCTTCCCGTTTATGGTGATGGAAAAAATATCCGCGATTGGCTTTATGTGACCGATCATTGCCGCGCAATTCAGATGGTTTTAGAAAAAGGCCGCTTGGGCGAAGTTTATAACATTGGCGGAGATTCGGAGCGTCAAAACATTGATGTTGTCAGAACAATTTGTGGCCTCTTAGATAAAAAGAAACCGCGCGCGGACGGCAAAAGCTATGCGGAACAAATTACCTATGTCACCGATCGTCCGGGACATGACCGTCGCTATGCGATTAATGCTAAAAAAATTCATAACGAGATTGGTTGGGCACCGGAAGAGAGTTTTGATTCCGGACTTGCCAAAACAATTGATTGGTACTTAAATAATATTCCTTGGATTGAAAATGTCACGTCTGGGGCTTACCAAGAATGGACACGCAAACATTATGACGGTCAATAAACGTAAAGGTATTATTCTTGCTGGTGGCTCGGGCTCACGCCTTCACCCGGCGACGTTGTCAATCTCGAAACAACTTTTGCCCGTGTATGATAAACCGATGATTTATTATCCGCTGACGACATTAATGTTGGCGGGCTTGCGTGAAATTTTGATTATTTCAACACCGCAAGATCTTCCTTTATTCAAAAAATTATTGGGTGATGGGTCGCATTGGGGGTTGCAATTAGAATATGCGGAGCAACCCTCGCCCGATGGTATTGCCCAAGCTTTTCTGATTGGCGAAAAATTTCTTGATGGTCATTCATGCGCGCTTGTCCTTGGTGACAATATTTTTTACGGAAGTTTTTTCCACCAACTCTTACAAAATGTTTCCGTGCAGGAAAACGGCGCAACTGTCTTTGCCTATCATGTCAAAGATCCCGAACGATTTGGCGTGGTTGAATTTGATCGTAATTACAAAGTCCTCTCAATAAAAAAAAAAAAAAAAAAACCGAAATCAAATTATGCGGTCACGGGGCTTTATTTTTATGATTCGCATGTGTGCGATTATGTGCGTGAAATTAAACCGTCCGCCCGCGGGGAGTTGGAGATTACCGACCTCAATAAAATCTACCTCAATCGCAATGAATTGGATGTGCAAATTATTGGCCGTGGTCATGCGTGGTTTGATACGGGTACGCATAAATCCCTTCTCACAGCCAGCCAATTTATTGCGGTGGTGGAGGAGCAACAGGGGTTAAAAATCGCCTGTCCCGAGGAAGTGGCCTTGCGCAAACGTTGGATCACGCGTGATCATTATCTTTCTTTGGCTGATAAGCTTGGCAAAAGTACGTATCGTGATTATCTGATTGATGTCCTTGCGGATTTTGATTAATTACTTTCCTTTTTCACACAAAAGGAAAATGCTTGCGCACAAATCAGGATAAAGGTGGCCAAGCTGATAACATCCTTCAAGATACTCCGGTGAAATAATGTCCGTTTGTAAAATTCTATCAAACTGAAAATTCGCAAGTGCCTTGAAAAAGATCCCGGTGCGGAAGATGACATTTAATCCTGCCGCGCGTGCTTCACGCTCCAACGTATCTAATGAATATGTGCTGTGATGGCCGTGTTGACGTTCGCCTTCCGTCACAGCGGCATTGTGTGAGATTAAGCCCATTTTCACTGCAATCTGGCGTGACGGCGCATTCGCATTCGGGCACACAAGAAAAAATCGCCCACCATCTGCCAACCACTCGTTATTCACACGCTTTAAAACAGCAACAGGGTCTGACACATGCTCGAGAACATGGGTCATGATGATGTTGTTATATTTTTTAGGCAACATAACATTTTCAAATAAATCAGAATGAAATTGAACAGGTTGATTTTCTAATAAATTTTTTGCTTTTTTTACGGCCTCGTCTGACGCCTCAACACAGGTGATATCATTAAAATAGGGCAACAAGCGTTGCGTGAACTGACCCTCAAAACTCCCAAGTTCCAAAATGCTATCCCCGCGAAAATGAGGCAAAAAACTTTTGAGCATAAAAGGATGCATGACATCATAATCAAAACCGTAAAAATATTTCCGGTCTGGGTTATCTTTGGTTTCAGCCGTATAATTGCGCGAAGCCGTCATGATATTCTCCTTTGTACCATTAAATAATAACGTTTTTTTTACAAAAATCACTGAATTTAATGCAAAAATGACCTAGACAGATGCATCACTGTCGCTTATAAACTTGTCAGCCGTGAGCCCAGATAGCTCAGTCGGTAGAGCAAGGGACTGAAAATCCCTGTGTCGCCAGTTCGATTCTGGCTCTGGGCACCATTTTTTCAAAAAGCGACACATTTTTCTCAAAATCATTCGCCAAGCGAATGGGTCACCAGTCCGTCTCAACTCTGGGCACCACTTTCTCGAAAAACGATACCATTTTTTAAAATTTCAATTTAAAGCGCTCTCTATCGCCTTACGCCAACCGGATATAAGATTTGCACGCACAGCATCTTCCATTTGTGGTGTGAATATTTGGAAAGGTGCGGCTGTAACTTTTTCCCCAAAATGGGGAATTACTCCTGCACCAACGCCGGCAAGATAAGCCGCCCCCCATGATGTTGCCTCAACATTTTGCGATCGGATAACATCACATTGCAAAATATCTGCAAGTGTTTGAGCAACAAAGTCATTCGCCGCCAAACCCCCATCAATTTTTAATTGGGTGATACCCTGCCCCATATCTTTTTCCATCGCAAAAATAAGATCATAAGTTTGTAACGCCTGTGCCTCAAGAGATGCGCGCACAATATGCGCTGGCGTACTGTTGCGTGTTAAACCTGTGATAAAGCCGCGTGCATCTGGTTGCCACCACGGCGCGCCGAGACCTGTAAACGCTGGAACAACATAAACCCCATCACTTGAGTCAATCGATTGCGCCATTACTTCGGTCTCGTTTGCGTTATCAAAAAACTTCATATTATCACGCAACCATTGAATCAAAGCTCCCGCAATAAATATTGATCCTTCAAGTGCATAAAAACTTTTTCCTTCTATGCGGTAGGCCACGGTCGTCAACATGCGCGATTGTGATAAAATTGGTTGATCACCACAATGAGCTAACAAAAAAGCACCCGTGCCGTAAGTTGATTTGCATTCACCTTTTTCAAAACATTCTTGACCAATTAATGCGGCTTGCTGATCACCGGCCATTGCAAAAATCGGAAGACTATTCTCTAAACCCTCAATTTTCACATCACCGAAATGAGAGATGTTGTCGTGAATAAGTGGTAAAACAGATTTTGGAATATCAAATAATTCTAAAAGCTGCTCATCCCAATCATGTTGTGCGATATTGTATAAAAGTGTACGCGCCGCATTGCTTGCATCTGTTGCATGCACCGTGCCTTTTGTAAGATTCCACAAAAGCCAACTATCAACCGTTCCAAAAGCCACTTCCCCGCGTTGTGCTTTTGCACGTGCACCCGCTACATTATCCAAAATCCATTTTATTTTTGTGGCAGAAAAATAAGGGTCTAATAACAAACCCGTTTTTGATTGCACCATAGGCTCATGACCTTCGGCTTTTAACTGGGCACACAGATCCGCCGTGCGTCGATCTTGCCACACAATTGCGGGCGCCAGAGGTTGACCTGAGTTTCGATCCCACAAAATTGTTGTCTCACGCTGATTGGTAATACCAAGGGCTTTTGGTGGATGGGATAAATCTTTTATGACCTCCAGCAAGACATCACGCGATGTGTGCCACAATTCATGTGCATCTTGCTCGACCCAACCATTATGTGGGTAAGATAAATGAATAGGTTTCTGGGCGGCTCTCACCACGTCGCCTTTTGACGAAAAGGCTATGCAACGCGTGCTTGTTGTGCCTTGATCTAAGGCTAATAAAAAATCACTCATGCGAAATCCGTGTTGATAAATAATTTTCTAAATCTTGATGGTTGCGGTTCGTAATGTGCAAGCCACATTTTGTGCGGCGGAATAAAATATCCTCTGCACTTTGCGCCCATTCTTCCTGAACAAGATAATCAACCTCAGCTTGAAATAAATCTGCGCCAAAATGCTGTCCCTGCGGTGATTGCAAGATTTTTTGTGCCTGCGTGCCATAGCAACGCCATAAACGTTTAATATATTTTTGATCATGCTGTGGAAAATTCTGACTTAAATGAAGGATATAATTATGAACTTCGGCTACATCCACATCGCCACCGGGTAAGGGGCGATGATCCGTTGTGCATTCTTTCTCAACGCGCAAATTATCACAGAGCTTATCAACAACATCTTTTGCAAGATGACGGTATGTGGTTAATTTCCCGCCAAAAACGGACACCATCAGGGCATTATCACGTCGTGTTTCATACAATTTATAATCACGCGTTACCGCACGCGCATCTTGACTTTTGTCATCAAAAAGGGGGCGCACACCGCTGTAAGTATGGCGCACATCGTTCCTTGTGATTTGTGTTTCAAAATAATTGTTCACGGCTGACAATAAATAATCAATTTCTTGCTCAGTAATATGCGCATTTGATGGATCATCGGTCACATCGGTTTCGGTCGTACCAATTAATGTAAATTCATCCTCATAAGGAATTGCAAAAATAATGCGCTTATCGGGTTGTTGTAAAATCCATGCATGATCCCCCGTTAAGTAACGCGGCACAATAATGTGGCTTCCCTGTACCAAACGAACGGAGGGGGTGGATGGCGCCAATAAAGCACTTTCTTGTAAAAGTTTATGAACCCAAGGACCCGCCGCATTGACGATTGTTTTTGCTTTAATATGTTTTGTCTCATTTTTATTCTTGATCTCAACATGCCACAAATTATCGCGATACGATATATTTTCACATCGTGTATGAAGATAAACATCCAATCCCTGAAGAGCCGCATCTTTCACATTCAAAATGACCAACCGCGCATCATCAACCCAACAATCACGATATGAAATAATTTTTTGATCTTTCTTCTTAAGATCTTGGGATCTATTTTTAAAAGTTCTTGAAAAACCAACTGTGTTCTTCTGTGAAAACGAGAGTGATAGCGCATCATAAAGATAAAGCCCTAAACGGATCATCCAAAAAGGCCGAACATTGGGCTGATGTGGCAAGCGAAATTCGAGCGGCCAAATAATATGAGGAGCGATATTCAAAAGCTTTTGCCGCTCAAGAAGCGATTCACGCACCAATTTAAAATCATAATATTCAAGATAACGCAAACCGCCGTGAATAAGCTTGGTGCTCGCGGATGATGTCGCCTGTGCAATATCACCTTGCTCAATTAACACCGTTTTTAAGCTGCGCATCACGGCATCACGCGCAATACCCGCCCCGTTTACACCCGCACCAATGACTGCAACGTCATAAATATTATCTGTCATTCTTTCAGTGTAGCGAAAGGTCACAGCAAGGTGAAGATGAATTATCCAATTCCGGCGCGTTGTTGGATAACTCTTAATTTAACTTCCAATTGCGCCGGCGAAAAAGGCTTGCGGATATAAGCCGTGACACCACTCGCCCGCGCTTCGGTTACTGATTGCAAATCACCACGCCCGGTTAACATCAAAAAAGGGAGATTGGGATTCACGCTGCGCAACTGTTTGAGAACATCAAGACCAGACACTTTTGGTAAATTCCAATCACAAATAATCACGTCCACCATATCTTGCGCCATGTCTGTGAAGGTTAAGGCCTCTCTCCCATCAGACGCTTCAAAAATTTGCGTCATACCCATTTCGCTCAACATATTACGAATGATATTGCGCATATCAATTTGGTCTTCAACGACTAAGATCCGCAATTTTTCTAAGCCTGCCATTATTCTCTCCTCCTTTTTGTTAACTTGTCCAACGTTGCGCATGTGATGCTGAGGAATGATCACACAGCATATGATATAAAATTTCTGGGTCTATCGGCTTGGTAAGAAACGGAATATCTTGTGGGAATGTTTGATGATGCTTGTCTTGACTGCCCGGATATCCGCTCATGCAAAGAATATAAATCTCGGGATAAACTTCCTGAA
>JAIXWE010000037.1 GCA_027482195.1 Alphaproteobacteria bacterium
GGCCCGCCAAAAGTGACGGAAGGAAAATAATCCGAAAGATCGGCAATTTCCTGCAGGCTGGTGTTATAAACACGGCGCGAGCCATAACAGAATATCTTATCCCGCCGGACAATCCCGTTCACGCTGAACGGCACTTTGGGGCTGGTGAGTGCGACAATCCCAAGCGTTTCAGGGTGGCGCTTAATAAGGCGCATACTCACCGCATAGGCATCGGCGGCATGGTAATAATACCCTTGGCTATCAATCCCGCAGACATCGCCGTAAACATCATTCGCACCAGGAAAGGCACCAGACCAGTTTGGATCTGCCAACCCGCGCTGCAGGACAAGGCGGTTATTCACCACATCATATTTATAGACATGATCCGACCCTGTACCGATCAGCGTGCCCCGCGCTTGATCCAGAACGCCACCTTCCTTGGTCATGGTGGTGGCGGGTGGTAAAATCAGCGCATCGCTCACCATATCACCATTGGCCACCACCTCGGCACTGATATTGGGGATACGGTTGGCAAAATCCTTCAGCTGTAAATCGGTAAAGACGAGATAACACAGCCCTCGAAAGGCAGGCACGTTGCCAGCGCCAAGATGCATTTCCATCGTGCTGTCAGGCTCTTGTATTTCCTCACCATGATGAATGCGGATAATGCCAGGGTATTTTTCCGTGGCCTGCGTATTACCAGCGGTCGCATCATAAATCACCTTGGTATCCGCCCAGATCCGCCGCACGGTTGCCACGGGGCCAACACACAAGCCCACCGCGAAGGACACGGAATAGCTATATGTGGTTTGCGATGATTTCTTACCGCCGCCTTTGCCGCCACTGCTGCGCTTAACAGTGCGGGTTTCTTTGAGTAGTGTTGACCAGATCACATTCCCTGAAATCCGCATCGTGCCATAGACCAGCGGAATGGGCGCGCCATAGGTGGATGTTTGCACCGAGAGATCATCAATGCGTGGGCCTTCGATGTTCTGACCCTTGCCACCACCGAACAGCAGATTGCCAAGCATCACGCCGCCCAGCCAACCAGTGGATGCACCGATGCCGATGGCAGACCCAAGAGCCGATCCCACCACCCCTAAAGCCAGAACAGCCATTACGCGCCCTCCACAAAATAGGGAAAGCGGTAAGCGGCGGCGATGCGCTGCTGCCAGCGTTCATCAAGACTGTGTTCGACAACCTTGCCCACGCCAGAATAGCTATGGATGATGCCAAGATCCGTGATAAGCGCCACATGCTGTGGCTCACGCCCCCAGGCCATGAAATAGAAATCCGCTATTTCTGCTTCTGCCACTGGAATGGAGATAAACCAGCGGCTCAAGGCTTCACGCATACGGCGGCTATCTGGCATCATCGAATAATTGGCGTAAGACAATGCCTCAGCTGAATTCGGATCATAGTCCATCAGCCCATGCTGTATGCCGATGGCTTTGATGAGGCCTATACAATCACAGGCCACGCCTTTAAGCGCCCCTTGGTGCTTAAAAGGCGTGGCGAGCCATGCGCGGGCTTCAAGCACCACGTCCATGCGGGTCAGTTTATTTTCCATCGGGATAAGCCAAAACCTGATCATTGCCAGGGACGTTCGGTTCGCCCCTGAAGTTTTTCACATTGTTGTACCTGTCTTTGCAGGTTGAGAATTTCTTATCGCAGCCTGGGCGCAGGCTGTAAGTATCACCCACCGCAACATCACTCGGCATGGGCAAGAACAGTGTAAATATCCCACCACTGGCGAAGGCTTTAACCTCCATCTTACGGCCCACATTTGCGCCGCCTGTCCAAGTCAGCAAGCCGCCGTTCCAGAAATTAGCGGCCTCAACACGCGATGTGTCCGTAAAGCTCCGTCTGTCGGTCACGGCGGTAATTGTGCCTGTGACAGTGAGCGCGGACAAATTAACTTTGCAGCGCGTATCACCGAGATCGGCGCGGCAATCTGGTGTGTAAAGCTCTACAATTTGCTGCGATAAGGCTTGCGAAATCCCGCGCAATTCGGCGCGGAACACCATATCTTTAAGTTCCACTTCGCCGATGGTGCCGCGCTTTAAGATAATCTTGCCGTTGGCTAGATTGCTCCAGTTCACAAGAAAAATCTCAATCGTTGCGCCGTCCCAGACACCAGCACGCAAATCAGCGGCACTTAAGGTTTCGCTATCAATCGCACTTTCAATGTCGAGATTATCAACCGCCAGATTGGCAATCGTATGAATGGCAGAGCGCGTATAGCCAGAGCGTGCTTGATATAAAATGCTCTCCACCGTCAAATCCTTATCAAAATCTGTGAAGCCAAACACCATCCCATCGCGGCGCGTGACTTTCCAGCAGGTGGCAAGCATGGTTGTCCCGCCACTAATATGCGTGGCAAGTTGTGAAGATGCTGTTTTCATACGCGGATCTCGATAATCGGAATGCCCGACCATTGATGAAGGTTAACTTGTTCAATCGTAACGGCCATGCGGTCAGTATCGAATCGCACCGGCACGTCAAATTCGTAATCGGCAGATACGGCCACGCCGTTCGCGGGAGCGTTCGTAAAAGTAATCACGCCCGTGGCTGTGTTGACTGTCCAACCAGATGTCTGTTGAACGCCCGCCAGATAGACCTTAACCGTTCCGGCAACAGGCTTAGTGATTGTGCGCACATCCGTATTACCGCCCGACGAATAAGTGCGGATCAGCTGAAAGGTTTTGAGTGTGCCATTCCCGCTGCCCAGCGCCTGCGCCGTCGCCTTGAAATCCGTCCAGTCCTTGAACCGAAACCCATATGCGCGGCCTTTACGGGCGCGGAAGAATGCGATTAGCGTATCAAGCTGCGTTTGTTTCTTTAGCCCCGATGCGACATCCCACCGCCCACGGGCCGATGACCAATTGATATTACGTTGCTCATAGCCGGAGGCCGTGGCAACGACGCTTGTCGCAAACTCCGGCCCGCCCGTCGCCCCATAGGCGATATCGTCGGGAAAGCGGACTTCATGAAAAGCCATTACAAATTCCTTTTGGCACGTTGAATTCCACGCGCCGCTTCAGCCGTGATTTGCGACTGGCTCATGCGGAAGCTGCTGGCATCCGGCGTGGTGATATTCATGACGACATTGACGGGTGACCCCATGCGCGTACCGTCTTTGGGCAGCACGATTTCACCGCGCTCCAAAATGGCAGGAATCTCCCCAGGCTTAAGACCCGCCACACCGCCTGAGTGATAGCGCGGCGCGTTTGTATAAACATAGGCAGGAACACGGCGCTGCGGCGCTGATCCGCCAACTTCGCCACCCTCATGAAAAATACTGCCCAGAATACTATCCAGAAAACCACCGCCACCAATACTGCCGCCAATCATATTGAAAAGCGGCCCTGTGATAGACTTCTGCACGGCCATGCGTGTGATGTCGGCGACGATGGAGTTGGCAAGATCACCCAAAGACTGCAGGCTTTTACCGCCGGACGTCACAAAATCGACAATGGCATCCTCAGTGGCCTTCATGCCTTCGGTAAAGGCACGCTCAACCGCTGAAGCTGCATCTTCAGCTTGTTCGCGGTAATTGCGGAAGGCGCGCAAGGCACCAGCTTCGGCATCCTTGCGGGCATCAAGCTGCTGTTTTTCAGCATTGGCAACGGCGCGGTTATAAGTTTCCTGGCTGATGGCACCAGCATCGAGCAGGCTCTTTAATCGATCTAGCTCCGCTGCATAGGATTCCGTTGCCGAACGTGTGGCGTTGGTGACTTGTTCCCCGTCTTGCTGCAGCCTATTCAACTTCTGCTGGGCTTCGCCTTGATCATAGAGGGCAGCGGCGAGTTTTTCGACTTCAGCGCGCTGCGCCGATGTCGCATTATCCGACAAACGGCCAACCGCATTCTGAATAAACGCTGCCCGTTTATCAGTCAGGCGACCGAGTTGATTGTTCAGATCCTCAACAACTTTTTGTGCCTCAGAATACGCCTGACTATCAAAAATCTGCGCGGCCAATTTACGGGTTTGCGCCCGCTGTGCCTCACTCGCATCTTTGGATAAACGCCCCACCGCCTGATCGATAAAGGTTTGACGTTTATTGCCCATGCCGATCATTTGCCGCTGCAGATCATCGACCACTTTACTATTGGCTTCCATGACACGGGTGGCGGCATCACGGGCGGGTTTTTCAATCGCTTCAATCTGTCGGCGGGCTATATCTTCGGCCTGTTTGAGAGCGGTATCGAGCGCACCCGCATTGCTACCATTCTTTTCACGCAAGGCATTCAGGCGGGATTTGGTGACATCTAGCTCTTTATTGACCTTGGCAATACGCTCAGCGGGGTCGGTTGCCAGTTTATCAACCGCCTGATCGAGCTTCTTGCGCTCGCCACTTAAAAGTTCGGCGCGGCGGTCGCGTGCCACTTGCTCTTGCGCGGCTTGCAGTTTTTTCTGCTCGGCTTCAAAGGCCTGTGCTTCCGCCCGTGCTTGACCGATGAGTTTTTCAACTTCGCGGCGCATCTCAGCCACACGGCCTTCTTGCCGTTCAATCATACGGCCAAGATTGACCCCGCCGCCAGGAATGGTTTTGAAGTTTTGCAAGCGCGTAAGCCGCTCTTCCTGTTCCTGCAGCGCAAGCCGCGCATCCACCAGCTGCTTGCCAACAGGATCTTCTTTGAGAAGATTGCGCATGCCTTCGAGCACGGACGATAAGCCATTCAGTGCGCCTTGCGCCGTGCCTGCGACAATCCCCGTCTGGCCGATATCTTCCATCAGGTTGCCCCAGGCATCTGACAGGCGATTGGTGGCACCAATCAGCCCTGTAGCCTCTGCCGCCCCAGCGCCGCCCACTTGCTGTTCCAGTGCATCCAGAATAACCCGCTGCGCTTCGGCCTGCTGTCCTGTTTCAACAAACCCGTCAATCAAATCCCGCTGGGTTTGGGTAAAGCTGATCCCGACACGGCGGAGCGCCGACAGGCCTTCGGTTGGGTTTTCAAGGGCTTTACCAAGCTGGGTAACAGATGAGCTTAAATCCTGCCCAAACACCGCCGACATATCCTGCGCCAGCGTTAAGGTACGGGTGAAGGTATCGCCTGCGACTGACCGAAAAGTTGCCAGCACGCCTGCGGCATTTTGCACCTGTTCAGCAGTGGCCAATGTTGAGGCTTCAATCTCATCGGCAAAACCAGCGATTTGTTTGCCTGACAGACCCGATGAATTCCCCGTGGCTTTGAGCACCGCCGAAAGCCGGTTGAAGGACTGCTCGGCCTCTGCCGCATTTTGCAAAGCGGCTTTTAATCCCAGCGTGACAATAGCCAAAGCGGCACCCACGGCAATGCCTGCAGGGCCAATGGCGGTGAGCGCCGATCCGAGCGGCCCCAGATTATTGGTTAGGCCCGCAACCGAGCCTTTAACATCATTGGCGGCGGCATTAATGGCAAGCAGCGAGCGCGAAGCAGGTTTGCCAGCAAGCTCAATTTTCTTGAGCGATTTTTCACCGCTTTCGCCAATATCGCGCAGCTCGGCCTTGACCTTACCGCCTTCGGTCACGCTTAAGCGAATGGCAAGGTTGCGCACGGTCATCGATTTTTCATCTCACTTGATAGTTTCTCATTAAAAGCACTGGTCATGCCCGCTTCGATAGCGGATAAGAATTCTGCTGTGGCGCACGCATCATGACCGAGCGATGCCGCAACTTGCAGCGCCGCCGAAAAATCCATGCCGATGGCGACCATTTGACTGAGGCGCAATTGCCCGCCGCAGCGAAGCGCCAAATCCCAGGCTTGCCATGCTTCCATACTGTGAGGTTCATGCTGGCGGTATGGGCAAAGTTCACCCGCATCGTTGGCTTCGCCTCTGGCACAGGGCAAATCGGCGTCCTGGCAAGAAGCGCAATAATCCGGCCCGCCGCCAAAATGCCAGCGGCAACGAGCCGTTAGGCGTTTTTTTCCTGTTCCAGCAGCAAGGCTGGGCCGAGATAAAGACGCTCGAAGGCTTCGGCAATCGGCCAAAGATCCATGAGAGCAAAGATACCTTCTGGTGTGACGGGAAGAGCTTCGCCGTCATCACCGCCGACACCGTCCCATTCCAATACGGCAAGCTGAGCCAGCCGTTTGATCAGGATGGTGCCGCGCGCGGCAGGATCGTCGCCGTTTTCTTTCAGCGCCGCCACGCGGGCGGCCATGACAAGAGCAGTCGAAGCCGGACGGACATGCACGCGCACGCCATGAAGAAGATCCAGCCAGTAAGGTTCACGTTTCAGGTTCAAGGTAATCATGCGTAACTCGCTACATCGTTTTTGAGGACAACAGTCAGCATGCGCGCGGGGCTTGTCGCCTTCGCCGCCTGCCAGTCAAAGGTCGCTTGCACACCGCCTGGGCCGCTGATCGCCAGCTTCGGTTTCGGCAGATAAACCTCATGCGCCGTAAAGGTCAGAGA
>JAIXWE010000058.1 GCA_027482195.1 Alphaproteobacteria bacterium
GCAAAAGAAAAATATTTTATAATCTGCTTAATTGCTGCAACGTAGTTTGTTGCACACACAGGCGGTAATTTTGAATATGTGTGACATCACGCTGGTGCAATGGTTTTGTGCATTTTTGCGCAATGTCCGGATGATGCAGTACATGATGCGGCACGAAATTTTTTCCCAATTCATTGGTGTGGTCTTTTTCTTGTGCAACCGTGACGGGCGCAACAAGAACGGGAAGCGACAAGGTTTGTGCCTTGGCCGGGCGCGATGTCAGGGCGGTGAGAACTAAGAACGCGCAAAATGCGGCAAACACCACCGCCCATACGGCCAACAAATGCCGCACCGCGCGGGAGGCCGCATTGGTCTCAAAATAATGAACTTCGTGATAATGCACCCACGCATGTAACTGGTCGCGCGAGGGCGCGCGTGATGAAAACTGTGACATGTGATACCCGACCCGTTTTGGTTTTTGTTTTTAAAAATCGAGGCGCGTGCCCCGAAAGATGAAAGGCATGTTTCACCCTTCATCTTCCATCTCACCACGATATTTTGATTATGTAAACAATTATCGTTTCGAATTTATATGAGATTTTAAGGGTTTTGTGGGAAGAAAACTTAAAAACCCCGCCTTTATGGCGCGGGGTTTTCATGAATCAAGGGTGAGGCGATTAAGGTGTTGGGCCGCTCAACTCAGCGCGCCTGCGTGCGATAGAAGAATTACAATCTTCTTCCGATTGGAGAAGGCGCCACATTCCATTGTACGGCAAAAGATCCAATTTTTCTTCAATCCAATCTTCCTTGTCGCAGGTTTTAAGGGCGCCCATAACCCCGTCAACCACAAAAATTTCTGCAACTTGATCAGGGGTCATGGCGTCCATTTTCGCAATCAACCAATCAGCATGACCATTACATACAAGAAGGCTTGCGACATACCGCTTGGTTAAAGTGTCTGTGAGGTCATCGGAGGAAAGGCTATCCATTTTTTTGACAAGCCACTCAGACTCCGTGCTCGCGGCGAGGTTCTCATAACCACTACGTTTTAAAATTTTAGTCACATCGTGATCGGGCAATTTATCCATGATTTCAGTAAGCCACTTTGCGTGGCCTTTTTCACAAACATCAAAAAAAACATGTTTCATTTTTAAAACTGTAATTAAAAGATTTTGTGCCAAATCACCGTGTGCGTCAGCAAGCGCCAAGACGAAAGGCACGGATTTTTCTTCATAATCAAGAAAAGAATCTGCATGATCTGATGAGTACAAAAGACTTTGGAACTCTTGCAATTGCGCATCTGTTAAAGGGTCTTTTCTATCACCCTTGAACCATTCCGTAAGCGAACTCATCTGCAACTCCTCAGTTTATATGTAATTAAACGGTTAGGCTTAAAATTATATATTTGCAAGAAAAATCTTATAAGCTCCGCCTTTATGGCGCGGGGTGAGGTGGTTGTAAGTTGGCAAGGCGGGATTGATAAATCGCAACCATTTTGGAAAGATTTTCGCGCGCGATGTCATTCCAATGCGCAAGTTCGGGCGTGAAATAAATGGCATCACGTTGAGCAAAGCTTTCAAGCACTTTTGCGCGTCCCATAAAAAAATCACGATCTGTGACATGCGCCCACTCATTGCGCACGCGCGCATCCCATTTTTGAAATTCATCCCATGGGCGTGCCAAGATGGATAAATCCATATCCAAAAATAAACCCGCATCGTGACGTAAATAAGCGTGCAGTGATTCCGGAATTTTGTGGCCATTTGTGCAATCAATCACATCAATCACATTATGGCGTTTTTGAAGCGGCATATAAAGCGCGTGTTGTGCAAAGACTAAACCGCTTTCATCAATGTTAACCGCATCTTTGCGCGATGTGCCGTCGGGGTTTTGGGTGTGATAAATAACATCATGCCAAAAAATGGCATGGCGAATAAGGTCAGGGTCGTGCGCGAGATATTCGTATTCTTCAAAGATTTTTAAAAGATCGGCAATGTGGCGAATGTCATGATAATCGCGCCCAGCTTGTGTATAGGCGGGCAAAAGAATGTCATCAAAAACATCCTGCGTGTAAGCATCGTACAACCAATACCATTCTTTGCGGCACGTGAGGATTGCTTGCTCTGTTTCAATTTGGCGCGCGGTTTTGTCGGATGACGTCATTCTTATGTCCCTATTTTACCCCTGTTTTTATATTTCCTTTTTTATCGCCTTTGCGGAATTTATCACAAGAAAATATTGACAAGTCTTATGAAAAAAGATTATTGTCTCTCTCATGCCCGATATCGCATCCCATTCTTTTTCTGCTGCCGCCCTTCCAGGGGCGTCATTTGCGCCTCAGCCTAAGCCATCGCGGCTTGAATTTTTGCTGAAGCGCTATGTGCCGATTTTGAAAAAACGCATTGACGGGCTGATCGATGTTCCAGACGTGCAGGATGTTTATGATGAATTCGCCTATATCGTTCATTCCTCGCCAAAGGCTAAAGATTTTCCGGGTGAATTGTTTGATGTGTTGGCGTCTTATGACCCCACACCGCACAAACAATATCTGGAGCGGATTATGAGTTGGGTGTTGGGGTCAAAAGCAACGGGCGTTGTCACATGGTCATATCAAGAACAACGCCTGCGCCATTCTGAATTGAGCGCACAAGCGCGGCAGTACAACGAGCCGGCCATAAATCTTGAAGATATTCATATCTTCCGGCCCGAAGATTGGTGGGCCATTCAAGACACATTAGAATTTTTTGAGAAGGTCAAAAACAAACCGTCCCATTATGCGCATGCTGGCCCACTTACCGCACATGAAAAAGATATTCGTAATTACACAAGCTTGAAGGCGTTGCAAAAAACTTTGGACAGGTTTTGGCAAAACGCAAGCTTAGAAAACGATATTTTCATTTTTAACGATAAAGCGATCGACGCGTTAAATACGAGCGGTGCAGAATTTATTGCGGGCGATGATCCGCGCATGGGTGAAAACGCCGCACAAAAACAGGGGTGGAGCTTGTTGCGCATCACCACGGAAGAGGCGGCAAAATCATTGGGCGAGGGGTCGCGTTGGTGCACCACATGGGGACATTTCGGAAGTTATGAGGATGATTTATTGTGGCTTCACAACACACAAACAGCCGAGAAGTTTCAGATTCATGTGGAATCCGGGCAATGTATGGATTGGAAAGATGATCCCGTATCAGTTGCTGATTTGCTTGCGGCGCATGATGGTTTGCAAACCGCCTTAACGCCTTATGTTGAGAAAGGCCTTCAGGCCCTTCAAGACAAGGAATATATTTTTGCCCCAGATTTTGATGCGATTAAAATGTGTATGAATGTGTCGGAATGGCAAAATCTTTTAACAAAAGATACGGCGCACTCATTGCTTGAAAATTTATATCAAAAAGCAAGAAACCGTTATCTCGATGAACTTTTGACGATATTTAAAGAAACACCCGCAGGGCAAAAATTTGTGGCTCATTTTATTTCTGAGACTTTCCGCTCACCATGCACATTGAAGATGTATGAATGTTTTAAAGACGTCGTTGTGAAACATAGTGCAGAAGCATCGTTGTGGCGTGACAGCGTTCGTTCTGAATTTATTACAGATCTATTTGAAATGGCCTCAGATCAAAAACAGGATAATTTTTTCGAAAAGCTTTTGTGTAATTCAATACACTCCCCCGCTTGGCACGATGCTGTGCCGCTTAAGACCATTGCGCAAACGCTTAATTTTGCCGCAAACAAAAATGATCAATTTGTTGTTACAAGCATTTTGTCTTCCATCCGCAAAGTGCCCACGTGGGAAGAGGCCGTTTTTGGTTGTGAAACTGTGTTAAGACAACTTCTTTATCCGAGAACGAAACATCCTCACCAAGCTTTTGCGCGCCATGACTTTTCAGCACATGTGAAGATGCATGCCAGTTGTAAAGAAAAAATCCTCAACGCTTATCAGGATTACTGCCAACGCCGTGGTGGGGCGCCGTCCTTACCCGAACCCAAATTTTCTTGATCTTTTGCGCAAACGCACCTATGATTAAAGAAAATAATGAGGTGTGATAAATGACGGATTCTAAAAAGCCAAAGCGGCAGGAAAAAGCACCTGAGTCTGACTCCGGCACTTTCTTACAAGGTTATTTTCATTTATTCCTGCAAATGGGCCGCACCGTAGGCACCAGCGAGAATTACAGCAATTTAAATCAAAAACGCTTTGATGAGGTTTTGAAAACCTCGCTCGACACCTTGGTCACAACCGGCGTTTTGTCGCAAGAAACCGCGCAAAAGATGACGAAATCCATTGCGCAAAACCCACAGCTCTTTCGCACCGCTTTTTCAACCCAAATGGATCATTGGCAAGAAAAAGGTGTACTAACACAAACCGGGTTTAATTCTGATTTGGCCGCACGCATCGCCCGCAGCGATAATGCCGGTGGTGGTTATTGCGCCCGCGGCACGCGTAATATTTTGACCGCTATGGGCTATGTGTCCCCGCGCGGGGATGCCCACACATGGGATGAACAAATGGCACGAAGCCCACACTGGGTGCGTTTGGATGGGGTAACGCCCCAAACCGCGCCGGAAGGTGCTGTGTTGTTTTACGATCGCACATCTGCAAATGCGAAAGGCGGCGGCGCGCGTTATGGTCACGTCGAGATTGTGGTTGATGGTGGTTTTGCGTCTGACAAAGTCCGTAGCAATTACGGCGGCACGGTGAAGGGCAATTTTGAAGGTGCTTACATTTATGTTGGGCCAAATGCGCCAGCGGAAAATCTTCAGCTTGCGCGCGCACAACAAGAAAGCGCCCGCCTGCGCGGCCCTCGTGATGAGGCACCCAATCTTGCTTTGACATGATGCCAAGGCCGCGTCGGTATTTTATCATCTAAATTTCTTGATCTTTGTCACGTGCCTCGCGTATCACTAGGGCATGAAAAAATTCGATTATGATGTGATTGTCATTGGCGGTGGCCATGCGGGGACCGAGGCCGCCCATGCTTGCGCGCGCATGGGTGCGAAAACGGCCCTCATCACCCATAAACGGGAAACAATTGGCGCAATGTCGTGCAACCCCGCCATTGGCGGTTTGGGCAAGGGGCATTTGGTGCGCGAAATTGACGCGCTGGATGGTCTTATGGCGCGGGTGATTGACCAAGCGGGGATCCAGTTTCGCATGTTGAACGCCTCAAAGGGCCCAGCGGTGCGCGGGCCCCGTGCCCAAGCCGACCGCAAGCTTTATAAACAAGCGATACAAGATATTTTAAACGCGACGCCAAATTTGACCATTATTGAGGCCAGTGTCGAAGATGTGATCTTGGGCAACGGCATTGCGGCGAACACCCACACCGCCGCCAATTCCATCCCCACGCCCCTCTCGACAACCGCCACATCTCTTTCGACAACCAACGCGCCAACTTCCAACACCCCTTCTCATGCTTCCTCTAACGCCTCATCTAACATCCCTTCCATCATTGGGATTATGACAAATAATAAGGAGCAGATAACTGCGCCATGTGTGGTGCTGACAACGGGTACATTTTTGCGTGGCGTTATTCACCGCGGAACCACACAAACCCCGGCGGGGCGTGTGGGGGAAGCACCCAGTGTGGGCTTGGCGGTGACGTTGGAAAAACTTGGTCTTCCCCTGTCACGCTTGAAAACGGGTACACCAGCACGGCTTGATGGCCGCACCATTGATTGGAGCAAATGTGAGGAACAAAAGGGCGATGACCCGCCTGTTTCGTTTTCCTTTCTCAATGATAAAATTACCGTGCCGCAAGTGTCATGTTTCATGACCTATACCTCGGCTGAGACCCATGAGGTTATTCGCAACAATATCCATGTCGCACCCATGTATTCGGGTCAGATTGAATCCCGCGGGCCGCGCTATTGCCCGTCCATCGAAGATAAAATCATGCGTTTTGCCGATAAAGACCGCCACCAGATTTTCTTGGAACCCGAAGGTTTGGATGACCCAACCGTCTATCCGAACGGCATTTCCACTTCCCTTCCCGCAGATATTCAAGACGCGATTTTACGCACGATCCCTGGCTTAGAAAACACCACGGTGTTCGAATATGGCTATGCCATTGAATATGATTTTTGTGACCCGCGCGACCTTCTTCCCAATCTTGAATCGTCCCGTCTTTCGGGCTTGTTCTTGGCGGGTCAGATCAACGGCACAACTGGGTATGAGGAGGCCGCCGCCCAAGGTTTGATGGCGGGGGTGAATGCGGCTTTGAAGGCGTCCGGATCTGAAAAGATTTTTACACTTGATCGCGCCGATGCCTATATTGGTGTTCTTATTGATGATCTTATCACTCGCGGCGCGCCCGAACCTTACCGCATGTTCACATCCCGGGCGGAATATCGGTTGCGGTTGCGGGCCGATAATGCCGATCAACGTTTGACCGATAAAGGCTTAGAAATTGGCTGTGTTGGCACGGTGCGGGCCGCTCTCTGGGCCGTTAAAAAGGCGCAATTAACGGCGGCGCGGGAGCTTGTTCATCGTTTGAAAATGACCCCGCCGGAGCTTGAAAAACGGGGTGTGTGGGTTAATCAAGACGGGCAATGGCGATCCGCCTTTGATCTTCTCCGCTACCCTTATTTGGGCTGGAAGGATGTTTTGAAAATCTGGCCGGAGTTGAACGACATCGCCCCGGATATTGTTGAGCAGATTGAGATCGACGCCGCCTATGCCGGGTATGTGGAGCGGCAAGACGCCGATATTCACGCCTTCCGCAAGGATGAAGAATTAAAGCTTTCCCACGATTTAAATTATAATGATATTGGAAGTCTGTCGCATGAAGTGCGCCAAAAATTGGCTGAGGCGAAGCCCGCCACAATTGGCGCGGCCGCCCGTCTTCCCGGCGTGACCCCTGCGGCCATGATCGCCCTTTTGCGCTATGTGCGCCGAGCGAAAAATGCGGCCTGAGCCACCTGTTTCACGGGAAACAGTTGAGAGGCTGGAGATTTACCATCGGCTTTTGGTTAAGTGGCAAAAGACCATTAATCTTGTCAGCCCCCAGACATTAGAAGAATCTGAAACACGGCATTTTCAAGATTCTTTGCAACTCCTCCCCCTGATTCCGGATACGGCAAAAACGCTCATTGATTTGGGTTCGGGGGCTGGGTTCCCGGGCTTGGTTTTGGCCATCGCCCGCCCAGATATAAAAGTGGAATTGATTGAATCCGACCAGCGCAAGGGCCAATTCCTTCGAACTGTTTCACGGGAAACAGATATCCCCGTTACCATCCACACGAGCCGGATTGAGGCTGTGGATATTCCCGCCCCCGATATTATCACCGCCCGAGCCTTGGCCGGGCTTGGGGTCTTGTTGGGCTGGACAAAAAAATGGTGGACGGCAAATCCAGACATAACCCTGATTTTCCCCAAAGGCGCCAAGGCCGATGACGAGATTATCGAGGCCAAAAAAACCTATTCTTTTGACCTTCAAACCCTTCCCAGCCAAACCGACCCCTTTGCTAAAATTCTCATTCTAAATCAAACAAGTGTTTTATAGACGCAAACAAACCTGGTCTTTATATTCGAACAAATCTGCGATTTGCTTCGATTTTTGCTTTGCTGTGGATAACTAAAAACACCGCAGGACTCAATTTGCTTTTATCGACTCAGATTCGCTAAAGTCAGAAAATATTTTAAAGACAAACAAATCCAGGATTTGCTTTGTAACAGCGAGGTTACCCATGATATCTGCGCACGATGCGGCCAACCGCACCCCCGTATCCTTAGAAAAACAGAATAATCAAACACAAAACCAACCGCGCTTGCCGCGTCTTTTGGCGGTATGTAACCAAAAAGGCGGCGTTGGTAAAACAACCACGGCCGTGAATATGGCCACCGCCTTGGCCGCCGTGGGTAAGCGCGTTTTGCTGATTGATTTAGACCCTCAGGGAAATGCGACAACGGGGCTGGGAATTGCCCGTTCCGCCATTCGCAAATCCGCCTATGATTTAATTTTTGAAGAAGGGCTTGACCCCGCCCAATTGGCGATCAGCACAAAAGTGCCCGGGCTTTATGTGTTGCCATCATCCGTTCACTTGTCGGGCGCAGAAATTGAATTAGTGACCGCAAAACGGCGCGAATATCGCTTGCGGGAATCGTTGCGCCGCCCCCTTCCTTTCGATTACGTGATCATTGATTGCCCGCCGTCATTGTCGCTTTTGACCCTCAACGCTTTGGTTGCGGTGGATTCCATTGTTGTGCCCTTACAATGTGAGTTTTATGCACTCGAAGGACTGTCCCACCTTGTGAAAACGATTGACCGGGTCAAGGCCACCTTTAACCCGAAATTGGATATTCACGGTGTCTTGTTGACCATGTATGACCCGCGCAATCGTTTGTCGGGTGCGGTGGCTGAAGATGTCCGCGAATTTTTTGGTGACAAGGTTTATAAAACCATTATCCCGCGCAATGTGAGGCTTTCCGAAGCACCGTCTTACGGGTTGCCGGCCATCGTTTACGACATGAAATGCCCTGGTGCAAAGGCGTATATCATGCTTGCATCCGAAATTATCAAACGGGAAAAGCAAATTTTAAATACGGATCTCGCAACACACCTCCAAGAAAAAGTGAGTGCGTAATGTCAGCAGCCGATAAACAACGGGGTTTGGGCCGCGGGTTAAATGCCTTGTTTGGCGATGAAGAAACCGCACCCGCCGTTTTGGGAAATGACCCGGCTTCTTTTGAATCAGCACCGGCAGGGCGCAAATTGATCCCCATTGCGCATATTGTGCCGGGCGCACTTCAACCCCGCCATACTTTTATTGATGAGACTTTGGACGAATTGGCGGAATCGATTAAACGCCACGGCTTGTTGCAACCGATTTTGGTGCGCCCGCTTATTGGCGAGGAAGCGCAATATGAAATTGTCGCCGGAGAGCGCCGCTGGCGCGCTGCGCAAAAGGCACAACTTCACGAAGTGCCGGTCATTATTCGCGATTTGAATGATGATGAGACATTGGAAATTGCGTTGATTGAGAACTTACAGCGCGAAGATTTAAACCCGATTGACGAAGCTTTTGCATTGCAGCAATTGTTGCACCAATTTTGCACCAATCACGACGATGTCGCAGCAAAGGTAGGAAAATCAAGGCCTTATGTCGCCAACATGTTGCGCTTGACCGAGCTTCACAAAGATATTGCCGATGCGGTGCGGGTAAAATTAATCTCAGCCGGGCATGCCCGCGCGCTTCTCCCCTTGCCTTATGAAAAGCAAGTCGAGATGGTGAAATTGATTTTAGAAAAAGGCCTCAGCGTGCGCCACACGGAAAAATTGGC
>JAIXWE010000022.1 GCA_027482195.1 Alphaproteobacteria bacterium
CCATCATTGCCGGATGTCCCCCTAACACCGGAGCAGAAAAAACAAGCCGATGAAACGGTGGTAAAAATTACCGAAGCGGTAACGCTTTATCGCGATTTTCAAAAAAACTTTACGCGTCCGGCATCTGACGCGATGGCCATATTAAATGCCGCGATTGTTTCTGGGCGGTTGCCGGCTTATTTTCTCTCATCCAGTGCTCCGCGACGTTTTGAAACTTTGATGCTTGATCCCGCGGCCATTGTCACCACCGAGGAAGAAGGCAAGAACGACATTTTCTGCCAAGGCAATCAATCTATTTTGATTGGTAATGATTTGGCCAACAATATTTCGTGTGAAAGCCCCGCACAACCACCCGCAAATGACAAGCTTATTATGGGTGGCCCTGGTGATGATGTCATTAAAGATTCGGGCGGAAATCGCATTATCAATGCGGGTTCCGGTGATGATACGATTACCGTTGCTGGTGGGCGCACGATTATCATTCTCGATGAAGCATGGGGTAATGATAAACTGACCATTGAGTGTGCGGATGCTAAGATTGCTCCCGATCAAATTCCACCCGGCTTTCCCGTACCTTGGACGGCCGCCTTCACGAATTTTATTGTTCTCTCACCCCAAATTGCCCCCGCAAGCATTTCATGGCAAGGCAATGTCTTAAATAATTCTGTGACGGGAAGCACATTATCGGTGAATGAGAATTGCTTCACATTGGTCACGCAATAAGTTTATAAACACACATGACTGATTCTTTTTATCTTGACGGATTAAACCCTGTCCAGCGCGAGGCCGTTCTTTCGACTGATGGCGCAGTTTTGATTTTGGCTGGTGCAGGCACGGGAAAAACGCGTGTTTTAACCACACGGCTTGCGCATATTTTATTCACGCAAAAAGCGTACCCATCGCAAATTTTGGCTGTGACCTTCACCAACAAAGCGGCATCTGAGATGAGGGAGCGTGTTGGAAAACTTTTGGGCGGTCAGGTTCTGGACGGCGGATGGATTGGCACGTTTCACGCCTTGGCCGCGCGCATGTTGCGCCGCCATGCCGAGCTTGTGGGTTTAACGCCGCAATTTACAATTCTTGATGAAGACGACCAGCTTCGCGTTATCAAACAAATTTGTGAAACCTATCATCTGGACCCTAAGAAAAATCCACCCCGTCTTATTTTAAGTATGATCGAGCGTTGGAAAGACCGTGCCCTTCGCCCGGATGATATCGCGTTAAATGATGGGGGTGATGTGGCGAATGGCCAGATGAAAAATATTTATCATGCCTATCAAGAGCGGTTAAAAGCTTTAAATTGCTGTGATTTCGGGGATTTGATGTTGCATGTGATCACGTTTTTGCGTGATCCGAAGAACACATTTATTTTGTCCGAATGGCACCGGCGGTTTCGGTATATTTTGGTTGATGAATATCAAGATACGAATGTCGCACAATATTTATGGTTGCGACTTTTGGCACAAGGCACGGGCAATATTTGTTGTGTGGGTGATGATGATCAATCCATTTATGGATGGCGCGGTGCAGAAATTGGCAATATTTTAAAATTCGAACATGATTTTCCTTCGGCAAAAATTTTCCGGCTTGAACAAAATTACAGATCAACCGGAAATATATTGAGTGCCGCATCTGCGGTGATTGCGCAAAATACCGCACGACTTGGAAAAACCTTATGGTCAGAAGGTGAAAAAGGTGAGCCACTACACGTGCGCGGATTATGGGACGGCGAAGCGGAAGCCCGTTATATCGGTGAAGAAATTGAGTCCCTTCAACAAAAAAAGATTACGTTGCGCCAAATTGGGGTCTTGGTACGCACCGGGTTTCAAATGCGTGAGTTTGAAGAACGCTTTATTCAACTTGGTTTGAATTATCGTGTCTTTGGTGGCCCACGTTTTTATGAACGTCAAGAAATTCGTGATGCGTTGGCTTATTTGCGTGTGGTGGCACAGCCCCAAGATGATCTGGCGTTTGAGCGTATTATCAATGTGCCAAAGCGCGGTTTGGGCGATGCGACACTTAAAGTACTGCATGATCATGCCAAGGTAAGAGGTTTATCATTATTTCATGCGGCCGATGATTTATGCCGCCAAGGATTTTTCAAGCCCAAAGTGCAAGCCGCTCTTTCAAAATTAACGGAAGATTTTCTCCGGTGGCAAAGTCTTGTCACCAGTCAAAATCATGGGGAATTGGCGGGACAAATTTTGGATGAGTCAGGCTATATTGCTATGTGGCAAGCGGAAAAATCACCTGACTCTCAGGGCCGCGTTGATAACTTGAAAGAATTGATATCAAGTATGAGCGAGTTTGAATCGTTATTCGCGTTTCTCGAACATGTTGCTTTGGTTTTGGAAGTGCAAAGCAACGCGGATCAAGATGATTATATTTCCCTTATGACGTTGCATGGTGCAAAGGGCTTGGAATTTGATGTGGTGTTTTTACCAGGATGGGAAGAAGGGTTGTTTCCATCCCAACGCAGCATGGACGAAAACGGCATGAAAGGATTAGAGGAGGAGCGACGTTTGGCCTATGTCGGGATTACCCGCGCAAAACGTCAAGCTTACATCACCTTTGCCGCAAACCGGCGCATGTACGGCCAATATTTATCGAATTTACCGTCACGTTTTGTTGATGAGTTACCGGTTGAGTCGATTATCACGGAATCGGCCCAAGGGCTTTATAACCCGGGGCGCTCCCAACATTGGGACAGTGATGGCTTAAAACCTCCGCCATCTGCGTCATTTCATATTGGAATTGATGAAAGCCTCATTCGCCGCGGTGATCATGTGCGCCATGAAATTTTCGGCACAGGCAGAGTTATTCAATCCGACGGAAAAAAGCTGGATATTTTGTTTGAAGACGGCTCACAAAAACGCCTCATTAGCCAATTTGTTGAGAAAATTACTGCATGATGACTGGTCATTTTTTGGGAATGTGTGTAATCTTTCGCAAAGGATAAGTGCATGAATTTATCAGGACAGATTGTAACCATTTTCGGCGGGACCGGCTTTGTCGGACGTTACATTGTCGCCGAACTTGCAAAATTGGGTGCGCGCGTGCGTGTGGTCACACGCCACCCAGAATCCGCATATTTCTTACGCACCAATGGCGCCGTTGGTCAAATTGTTCCCGAATTTTGTGATTATAAAGATTCCAAAAACATTGCGCATGCGGTGCGCGGTTCATCTTTGGTTATTAATTGTCTCGGCATTTTATTTGAAAAAAGAAAAGGTGACTTTGAAAATATCCATGTCACAATTTCGCGTGATATCGCGGCTGCGTGCCGTGATCAAAAGATCCCGCGTTTTATTCACCTCTCGGCTTTGGCAGTTGATCGCGCGCAATCTTTATATGCGCAAAGTAAAATAAAGGGCGAGCAAGAAATTTTTAAAAATTTCCCTTCTGCCACAATCCTTCGCCCCTCCGTCATTTTCGGTGCCGAAGATAAATTTTTTAACATGTTTGCCAAATTGTCTTTATTTGCACCCGCACTTCCATTAATTGGTGGCGGAAAAACATTGTTTCAACCCGTCTTTGTTAATGACGTGGCGGATGGTGTCATGGCGTGTATTAAAAATCCACAAACAAGTGGCCAGATTTATGAACTGGGTGGGCCTGAGGTTTTAAGTTTCCGTGATATTTATAAAAAATTATTTGAACATACTGGAATTACACGTGCCTTGATAACACTGCCTTGGTCTGTCGCAAAAATTCAGGCACAAATTTTGAATTTGATGCCCACGCCATTATTAACACCGGATCAGGTGATAAGTTTAAAGACTGATAATATCGTAACCGCCGGCTCCAAAACATTTTTGGATTTAGGGGTTGAGCCACGCAGTTTAGATTCCATCTTACCAACTTATTTAAGCCATTATCGCCCGGGCGGACGGTTTGGCAATAAAAAGCGAGCTTAATCATGCGTCTGTTTCTTTTGATTCTTTTACTTGTCACCACATTCACTTTTCCCACGTTTGCATCCGGGCGTGAGGGTATTGCAGCCGTTGTCAATGCTGAAGCCGTGACGAATTCGGATGTGAATGATCGTTTAAAGTTGATCGCGTTATCAACCGGGTTGCCTCAAGATAATCAGGAATTGGTCACACGGCTGCGCGCCCAAGTGAAAGATATGCTTATTGATGAAACACTTCGCCTTCAAGAAGCAAATCGTTTGGAGATCAAGGTGACGGATGCCGAGATCGAAGAAGGATTTAAACAGATTGCAACCAATAACAATATTCCCGTCGATAAATTCAAAGAAGGCCTTAAACGCAGCGGAATAAATTTACAAACTTTGGCGGATCAGATCCGCGCGCAAGTGGGGTGGGGGAAAGTCATTCAACGCCAAGTGCGTCCCCGTATTGAGGTAACAGATGCTGATATTGATATTGAGTTGCAACAGCTTCGAAAAAATATTGGAAAAACACAATATTTATTGGCGGAGATTTTGTTAACGGTTGATGAGGGGCGCCCTGAATCAGAAGTGCAAAATTTTGCAGCACGTCTTACATCTCAATTGCGGCAAAAACCTGAAAGCTTTCCGCGTGCGGCGCGTGAATTTTCCCAAGCGTCTGGCGCACAACAAGGTGGCATGATGGGCTGGGTTCTGGCAGATCAAATACCTTCTGAACTCAGTGCAATTGTGGAAGGAATGAAAGATCAATCTATTTCCGATCCCATTCGTTCCCCGCTTGGCTATCATATTTTGTTGCTGCGCGAGCGGCGCAGTGTCACGGAACAAATTATGCCGACACGCGAACAAATCATGCAAAATATTGGCAATATGAGATTGGAGCGCGCCGCGCGGCGTTATTATCAAGATTTGCGCGGATCGGCTTTTATTGAGCTGAGAGGATGATGTCTCTTCCCCCTTTGCGCGATGTGATTGCGCGTTATAATTTACGCGCGGAAAAAAAACTCGGTCAAAATTTTCTTCTTGATCAAAACATCACCGATAAAATTGTCCGTGCTGCGGGAGATTTAAGCCACTATCATATCTTGGAAATTGGCCCAGGCCCTGGCGGTTTGACGCGTAGTTTACTTGAAAGCCCCGCACGCACCATTACGGCCATCGAGTTTGACCCACGTGCGGTTGAAGCCTTGCAAGAATTGAAAACAGTTTACCCGACGCGCCTTCATATTATTGCCGATGACGCGCTTTCAATTCGTGAAACCTTACTTGTTCCCGCACCGCGTGTGATTGTTGCAAACTTGCCTTATAATATCAGCACCGTTTTATTGTTAAAATGGTTGGCACAGATCGCCCAAGATAAAAATACTTACTCCCACATGGTTTTGATGTTTCAAAAGGAGGTCGCACAACGTATCACGGCCGGTGTTTCAACATCATCTTATGGGCGGTTAAGTGTCATGACGCAATATCTGTGTGACGCGGCATGTATGTTTGACTTACCACCCAGTGCGTTTACACCACCGCCAAAAGTGACATCGACAATTATAAAACTCACACCAAAAGAACAAAGTTCAGAGATGCCGTCTTTCAAATCATTGGAATTTATTGTCGGTCTTGCGTTTCAACAAAGGCGTAAAATGTTACGCAGCTCCTTACGTGGTTATCTGTCGCAATTAAAAGAATGTGGAATTGATGAAAGTTTGCGAGCGGAAAACGTCACCGTTGCACAATATGTGCAATTGGCGCGGCTTATCACTCCTCCTGCATAAGGCTTCGGACAAAATCAGGCAGGCCAGTAAGGCGACGGCGTTTTGATCGTTCCGCATCAAGGATGGCTTGCGCACGCCGGATTGATTGATCAAGATCCGTATTGACGATGATATAATCATATTCACTGTAATGGCTGATTTCATCGCCGGCTTTTTTCATGCGCTCACGAATGACATCGTCCGGGTCTTGTTGACGTGCCCGCAGCCGTTTTTCCAATTCTTCTTGTGAAGGCGGAAGGATAAACACCGTGACCAAATCATTGATCAATTTTTGTTTCAGTTGTTGGGTGCCTTGCCAATCAATGTCGAAAATAATGTCTTGTGCCGCTTCTAAAGCATCTTCGACAGGTTGGCGCGGTGTACCGTAACGATTGCGAAAAACTTTTGCATGTTCCAGCAAATCACCATTCTTGATCATCGCATCAAATTTTTCGGGTGTGGTGAAATGATAATCTTTTCCGTCAACCTCACCCGGGCGCGGCGCGCGCGTTGTACACGAAATCGATGCACGCAAATCATGATTGGTTTTTAAAAGCTCGCGCGTGATCGTTGTTTTCCCCGCACCCGAAGGTGAAGAAAGGATAAATAAAAGGCCGCGGCGTTTGATGTGTAAAGGTGATGCCATGCTCTATTCTATCTATTCCGTTACGGCTCGCAATGTCTTAAATTATAAGAATGAGCAAAAAATCGATTTTGATTACCGGAGCCTCAAGCGGCCTTGGCGCGGCTTTGGCCATTTATTATGCCGCCCCCGTAACACGGCTTGTGTTAACGGGGCGCAACCAAAGCCGCCTTGAAGAAGTTGCCAAGCTCTGTGCCGCCAAGGGCGCGGACGTTGAATTTTATGCTTTAGATGTGACAGATCAAAACGCCATGATTCATATTTTAAGTGATTGTGATTCCCGCCATCCGTTTGACGTGGTGATTTGCAATGCCGGTATTTCGGGTGGAACGGGTGGTGCGGATCTTGTGAAAGCACTGCAACAATCCCGTAATATCTTCGATGTTAATATGACTGGAATTCTCAACACACTTGAACCTATTTTGCCCCGCATGATGGAGCGACGTCGGGGTCAAATCGCACTGATAAGCTCTATGGCATCTTTCCTGCCTCTTCCTAATGCGCCCGCTTATGGAGCGAGTAAAACGGCCGTGCGCGCCTATGGCGAAGCTTTGCACGGCAGTTTGGCAAAATTTAATATCAGCGTCAGTGTCATTTGTCCCGGGTTTGTCAAAACACGCATGACCGAAGATAACCGTTACCCCATGCCGTTTTTAATGGACAGCAATCAGGCGGCGACCTTGATTGCTGGCGGGCTTTCGCGCAAAAAAATGCGTATTATTTTTCCATGGCCGATGATGATTATAATTTATTTTCTGCGCCTCATTCCTACTAAGTTTTTGATATATATGATGAAAAAAGCCCCCGCAAAAAACGCTTTGCAAGAGCGTTAATCATTACTAAAATGAAATTATGTAACAATATAAGCGTGTAGTTATAAAACAAACGGTCATTTCTTAACTTTATGACCTGTGTTGCGTATTAAAAATCGAGTTCTTGGGGGGACTCATATGTCTTACGAACCATGTGTTTTGGAAGAGCACGCCGAGGGGGCTGCGCTCTTACTCAAAGCACTTTCAAACGACAAACGTTTACACATCCTTTGTGCTTTGCAAAAAGGTGAGATGTGTGTGGGTGAGTTAGAAGATATTGTCGATTTGTCGCAGTCAGCCTTGTCACAACATCTGGCGCGCTTGCGGCGTGATGAATTGGTGACAACACGCCGTGATGCGCAAACAATTTATTATTCGTTGGCTTGTGACGTGACGGCGCAATTTCTGAATGCGCTGCGTGCTATTTATACGCAAAAATTTCTTAAAGCATGAATGACATCACTTGGATCAATGGATTCTAAATTTTTTGATTCAAAATTTGTAACCCGTGGTCCTTGTGGCCCGTTTTGTGCCACGGTGCTGGAACGCGTGTTATAAAAGACAAAAACGGGACATCCCGCCACGGCGGCAATGTGAATGGGGCCCGTATCATTTCCCACAGCGCACACAGCCCCACGTGCCAAGTCCGCCAAATCAAAAAGTTCCGTTTTACCAATGAGATTAACCACTCCGGGCTTTTGTATCAAAGCAGCAAGTGCTTCAGATTCGTTGTGTGTGCCCAAGACAACAGGGGTAATATTTTGAGCCAAAAGAAAATCAGCAATTTTGCAAAAATTTTCAACCGGCCAGCGTTTTTCCAACCGTGTCGGAGCCGACCCCGCAATAACAAGCGCATATTTTTGTGGTAAAGAAAAACGTGCAATGTCGCCTTTCATCCATGATAAATCATCCAACGAAACATTTTCAATTCCGGCAAGTTTCAACGTATCACGAAGACCATAAAACGCATGACGTTGTGTGCGTGTTTTGTCACGGTTGCGAAATGTGGCTCCCAAAACTGATCCCGCCCATTCGGGTTGCGGTGTGAAAAGAAGTTTATAAAAACTTGTACGGTCATTATTTTGCAAATCATAAACGCGGGCATACACACCTTGATTGAGCCGCGCCCGTAATGACAGCCAGCCCGAAATATGTGCCCATTTTGGTCGCTCATCAATCATGACATCATCAAAATATCCTGATTTTTCAGCTACTTTTACAAAAGCCTTGGTGGTTAAAAGTGTGATGTGATCGTGTGCGTGAAAATGACGAATGGCGCGCATGGCACCGCATGCATAAATAAAATCACCCAATGCGCCTAACTTAATGACCAAAATTTTTTTCATTATTTTAAAACTTCTGTGTAAACATCCAGCGTTTTTTCGACCATATGCTGAACCGTAAAATGTCTTTGAATATGAGCAATCGCATCTTGCTCCATTCTCTGCCTCTCGCTCAAAGAGAGATTGAGAACATAATCAATTTTCTCCGCAAGGTCATAAGCGTCATTGACCTTCACCAAAAACCCCGTTTGATTATCTTTGATTGTTTCTTGTGAACCGCCATGATTGGTCGCGATAATTAGTCGCCCCATTGCTTGTGATTCAATGCTAATGCGTCCGAAACCTTCCGGTTCCAAAGAAGGTGATAAAGAAATCGTTGAAAGATAATAAGCAGCCGGCATGTCGTGGCAATGATCGACAATGCGAATGCGTCCCGCGACCCCTAAATCTTGTGCTTTATTTTCAAGCTCTTTACGATATTCGTGCCGGCCTTGATCCGCCCCCACAAGAACACAAACGGCATCTTTATTTTTTAAATGCGCCATTGCCTCCAATGCGATCAATTGCCCTTTCCATCGTGTCAATCGCCCGGGCAAAAGTATAACGGGCGCGCCATCTTCCAAACGCCACGTTTTGGTCAGGGCCATCATGCGCTCTGGTGTGACGGCGTGTGGATTAAAATGATCAATGTTGACGCCGCGGTGAATAAGCCGCAAACGCTCATCGCTTACGTAATAATTTTGACGCAAATAATCAGCAACATATTCAGAAATCGCAATCACGCGATCACCCTTTGCCATGATGGCATTATACTTTTTCTTAAAGTAAGAATTGTTGATGTTATATGGCGCATGGCACGTGGTGATGAACGGAATTTTTAACTCACATGCAGCTTTGTAAGAACTCCATGCCGGAGCACGGCTGCGCGCATGAATAAGTGTGACATTTTTCTCTAAGATAATCCGTTTCAGGCTTTGTGCGTTTTGGTACAAAAGAAAAGGGTTTTTTGAATGAACGGGAAGATCAATATGTTCCGCGCCAATGCGTTTTAATTCAGGCACACGATAACCATTATGTGAGGCGACAAGCGCTTTGCCGCCGGCTGTTGTCACGCCGCGCGCAACATCCAAACACCCTTGTTCGGCTCCGCCCGCTCCTAAAGATGGAATGACTTGAAGAATGGTGGGATGGGTCATGATGGATTCTCTTTTCCCGTTTCGCGCATGCGCTTCACATCTTCTTGCAAACGCTCATCCCAAATTGCTTTTTGCGACACTTTCAATTTCGGTTCACATTTGTTGAGCAAAGGTGTCCAATGACGAATGTGCGCGCGCATTGCAATCACCCACATAATGAGACACAAAGCGAGAAAAAATGGGGTCATAGGCAAGGATAAAAGAGGAAGGATCAGCGACCAATAAAGACCTTCCCCGGAAAAGCTACGCAAAGATTCCAGACTGCGCGGAGCGTAACGAAGAAAACACTCAAAAAAACTCATAAAAGAAAAGCCGGATTTCCCAAGAAGCCCCAGCGCCATATCATGGCCCAAGGTTAAAAAGCCAAGAGCTGCCACGCCCGTGATACCGCGTCGCCTTACGGATGATAAGGGCGGAATGCGCGGTTTTTTTGCGGGTACTTGCGCCGCAGGGACTGGCAAAATAGTCATATTTTTTTGTATCATATCACGTTGTTTCGAGAAAGACTTGCGCTTGGCCCCAACTCCCGCTAGGGTTTGCGCGGTTTTAAGAAGTATAGGAGCGGTGGCCGAGCGGTCGAAGGCGCACGATTGGAAATCGTGTATACGGTCAAACGTATCGAGGGTTCGAATCCCTCTCGCTCCGCCATACATAAATCCCCCATGAGGGGGTTTATGTATGGTGAAGGCGGGTGCGGTGGATGTACCCTTGTTCGACAAAAAGCTTAACGAATACGAAGTATGAGTTTAGCGTTTGCAACTTTGCGGAACGCAAAGTAATCCCTCTCGCTCCGCCATTATTTTTTAACGAGTTGAACCCACCCTCTATTTTGGTATTATATGTAATGACTTTTTTCGCGATAGAAGATGAATCGCACGCAGAGTGGTGTGGAGATTCCTTTGAAACATTTGATGAGGCTCTTGAAGAATTAAAAGCAAGAGCAAAACTGCCTTGGGATGAGGAGCCTAACTTGTGCCCATGTTCAAACTGGGAAACTTGTGGACGAAGATATGAAATAGTCGAGCTTGATGATTCCTCCTCTCCCATGAAAGAAGTTTCAAGAGTCTTCGTATTGGAAATATCAGCCCGAGGAGTTGTGTGGCATCATAAACCAACGTAGGTATTTGGCTGAAAACAAATTCAGAATTATTTTTTTTGCACATAAACCGCATTTATAACCTCGCCAAAAGCGAAGTAATTCCTCTCACCTCATGAGAAATATGGTACAAGAAAATATGCAAGAAGTAGTTATTGTTCTCATTCGAGATGAGGTTGGAAGAATCCTTACTTTGAAACGTGCCAAGGGTAAGGATGATGGAGTTATCTGGGGTTTTCCAAGCGGAAAAGTCGAGGCTGGGGAAACGCAAGAAGATGCCGTCGCTCGCGAAGTATATGAGGAGACAGGCATCCTTTGCAAACCACTCAAGATCATTGCTGAAAGAACTGTAGAAAATAATAAATTGATTTACTGGACTGCACAATTTTTGCAAGGTACGCCCTGCGATCCTGTAACGCAAGAAACGTCAGAGGTTGCTTTTCGTACAATTGATGAGATTTTGAGGGTTATATCGATCAACATTATTCATCCCTCTGTAAGAAGAGAACTTGGAATTCAAAATATTGGTGAGCGGTCTGCCCAGGCATTAGAAATTAAATAGTTTAATAAAATGCCGCCTCTTCCCATTATGTTTCACACACGATAATCTCCCCTCATGCGCAAGAACTTAACGCGGGTTTTGGAACATATAAAAGAGACACACATGGTTGATGCCGTGTTTGATTCCACTGCACAGATGTATGATTTGCCCTATTCTTACGGATGGTTTTCGCAAGAAAATATGCCGCCTGCCGCCACGCACCATCTTGTTTATTTTGCATCCAGCCACACGGCGGCGCGCAGTTTTGATATCGCAAAAATATGCACTTCTTGCCTTGACCTCAAAACACTTTTTATCGTTGCGCAAAATGATGCGGGCGGGCGAAGCTTGATGAAGGTTGCTGACTCATTCGCTCTTACTTATACATCCGATGCGCGGGCACATTGCCGTGTGCTTCATATTGATATGACATCACAAATTCCCGATAAAACAGCAATAAATGCGGCTTTGGAACAAGGAAGCATGCGCCACCGTGAAGATGGTTTGTGGACACAAGCTGGTGTCTTCAGTGCGGATCACACAGATGCGGGAAGTTTGTTTTTGCTTGAAAATATCAACATAGAGCTTTTGCAGGGAGTGGGTGCAGATTTCGGGTGCGGTGTTGGGGAATTAGCAATTGCGATTCTTCAAAAAAATAACACAATTAAGTTACATGCAATTGATTATGATTCGCGCGCCATTGATTGTGCGCGTAAAAATCTTGAGCCTTTTGGCAACCGTGTGACTTATCACAGAAAGGACGCCCGGGATGAAATAACCGTGCGGGATCTTGATTTTATTGTCATGAATCCCCCCTTTCACACGGGAAAAGAAACAAGCGTGGATTTGGGAAAGCTTTTTTTCCGGCGTGCCCGTGAAATGCTTAAAGAAAAAGGTGTTTTAATTGCTGTTGCCAATCGTCATTTGGCGTATGAAAATTTTTGCCGAGAAATTTTTTCAGATGTTGAAATTGTTGCAACCAATCATCAATTTAAAATTTTACAGTGTGTGGCATGACAACTATTCGCCTTGATCGGCTTTTATCGAACTTGGGGTATGGATCACGCCGTGATGTTAGCACGCTTATCAAGCGCGGACTTTTTGTATTAGACGGGCGGCCCGTAACCGATCCGTCAAAAAATATTCCGCATGATAAGGCCTTGCTTTCAACCGCCTATTTTGATGGTGAATTATTAGACCCTGTTTCCCCGCTTCATCTTATACTTCATAAACCGGTTGGTTATACGTGTTCGCATGATGAGCAAGGATTGATTGTTTATGATCTTTTGCTCGAGCGGTTTCATCGTCGTAAGCCCAGCCTTTCGGTTGCGGGGCGACTTGATAAAGATTCAACAGGTCTTGTCTTTTTGACCGATGATGGTGATTTGTTGCATAAAATTATTAGCCCCAAACATCACATTACAAAAAAGTATCGTGTGACACTGCGAGATCCCTTAAAAGGAAATGAAGCGCAGATTTTTGCTGATAATCTTTGTTTAAAAAATGATCCAAGCCCGCTCAAGCCCGCACACTGGCAAGCTTTGGGGGAACAAGAGGGGATTATGGAGCTGTCAGAGGGGCGTTTTCGCCAAATAAGACGCATGTTTTCAACGTTAGGTAATGAGGTTGTAACATTGTATCGTTTTCAAATTGGCGGTCTTGAATTGCATGATTTAAACCCGGGCGCATATCGTTTGGCCAGTGAGCATGATCTTCAAAAAATTTTCGGCACGTAATTATTTTTTAAGTGCATCAGGGTGAATACCCGTTTCTTTTCCAATCATATAATAAACGGATTCGAGTTTTAAATTTCCACCCGTGCCATGTAATTTCACATGATGTGCCATTGCGGCATCCATCATAATGATCGATTTATCAGGTTGGTTACGTTTACGCATATGTTGTTCCGTGAGATTCACGATAATTTCAATGACATCATCGCTCACATTAATTTTGTGATGGGATTCGTAACCTTTTTTAAGATTTTGCAGGATGGAGATCGTTTGGGGAACATTCGGTACACTCAAAAAAACTTTTTGAAAACGGCGATCCATCGCCGGGTCTTGCGCCACAAAAATACGAAACTCATCAAGTGTGGTCGCGCCAATCACATGCAAATCACCCACAGTTAAATAAGGTTTCATCACCTCCGAAAGCCCACGGTAACTTGACCCTTCGCATGACGGCATAATGGTGTGCATTTCATCGATGAATAAAATCATTTTTGGATATTTTGGATCATGATACCTCTCGGCAATTCCGCGGCATAACGGTAAAAACCGGCCTTGAAATTCCGCCGGGCCTGATGTGCCGCCCGCCATGGACGCCAAATCAACCTCCAACAAACGCGCATCTTTCAAATATTCCGGCACATCGCCCGCAATAATTTTTTGAGCAAGGCCAGCACAAAGCGCCGTTTTTCCCACACCAGCCGGTGCAAGAAGTGCGACGTTTTTCCGTCCTTTTTGTAACAAGATTAAAATTGTTTGATCAATTTCTTCATCCCGTCCTGTGATCGGATCAAAACGATTGAGACGCGCAAGAGCCGTAAAGTCACGGCAGTAACGATGGATAAGATCATCCAATTCAGCGTCAGGAATTTTGTACTGTGATTTCGCCATGATGCAATGCCTTTTCAATATCTTGCCACGTAAAACCAAAGATGTATAGAAGGTGTGAAAGATCCGTGTGGCGAATATGATTTAAGGTCGCATCCGCCAAAGCTTTTTTCGGGTGATAACCAACGCCCATTCCGCTTAAAGAAATCATATCACTATCATTGGCGCCGTCGCCCACGGCGGCCGTCTGGTCGGGCGTGATTTGCATTTGTATACAGTAACGATGAATAAAATCAGCTTTCGCTTGGCGATCCAAAACCGGAGCCTTCACCGTGCCGGTTAATTCATTATTTTCAATGATGAGGTGATTGGCGTGGTAAGATGTGAAACCTAAAAGGCCGGCAATGCGGCTTGCAAAAAAATCAAACCCGCCCGTTACTAAAACAGAAGGTATTTTATAAAAATTCAAAACCTTTAAAAGTTCAATTGCGCCCGGATTCGGCGTTAGTTTTTGCGCCATTTCTTGTAACAATAAGACAGATGTGCCTTTGAGTAAGTTCACACGTTTTTCAAGAGCAGTTTGAAAATCAATCTCCCCCGCCATGGCCGCTTGCGTGATGGGCAGAATATGATTTTCAATGTTGAGAGTTTTTGCAAGCTCATCCAAAATTTCTTCACGGATGATTGTGGCTTCCATATCACAAAAAAGAATTTTCTTACGTTGTGAAGATGCATGTGTGATGAAGATATCAATCTGGTTCTTATCAAATTCGGTGCGCAAAAGCTCCATCTGATCGGGGCGCAGATAATCATCAATTCCAATTTGGGCGCATAAATGGGGGCGCAGCCAAAGGGGGCGTGTCGAGAAGCGAATATTTTGCTCATCCAATATACGTTGCAATTGTGCCAGATGATCAAGGCCAACATTGCGATTGCTTGAAAGAATCAGTGTAAAATCCATGATTTGAATCTACTCAAATCATTCATTCTTTGCTATGACTTTAATGATGAAACCACATGTGAAACCAAACTGCCCTCATTTCTCCTCTGGCCCTTGTGCAAAACGTCCCGGTTGGACGTTTGAAATATTGAAAGACGCATTTCTTGGCCGATCACATCGCGCGTCAGAGGGCAAAAAACGCCTTAAAGAGATTATTGATTTACACCGCACCACGTTGGACATCCCGGACGATTATAAAATTGCGATTGTTCCCGCATCGGATACGGGTGCGATTGAAATGTGTTTATGGTCGATGTTGGGGCAAAGACCTGTTGACGTGTTGGTGTGGGAAAACTTTTCCGGTGAGTGGATGGAAGATGTCGTCAATCAATTAAAAATTCCAGATGCGCGTACACTGAAAGTTCCGTATGGGGAGCTTCCTGATTTGAATGCAACAAACCCTGATCATGATATTGTCTTTGTATGGAACGGCACAACGTCGGGTGTGCGCATTCCCGATCATGATTGGATCAAAGATGATCGCAAGGGGTTGACATTTTGTGATGCAACATCGGCTGTTTATGCTTATGAAATGAATTGGTCGAAATTGGATGTCATCACATGGTCATGGCAAAAAGTTTTGGGATCAGAAGCCGCGCACGGCATGTTGGTTTTATCCCCACGTGCGGTAGAACGGCTTTTGACCTTCGCGCCCGATCGCGCTTTGCCAAAAATTTTCCGCATGACGAAAAAAGGAAAATTAATGGAAGGTGTGTTTGCCGGTGAGACAATTAACACCCCGTCAATGTTGGCGGTGGAAGATTGCCGCGATGCGTTGAAATGGGTGGAAACACTGGGCGGATGGCGCGCCACGGAAAAACGTTCGCTTGAAAATTTAAAAGTGATTGAGGAATGGGTTGCGCAAAAAGATTGGATTGATTTTTTGGCGGTTGATGCCACTACACGCTCACGCACATCAATTTGTTTGAAAATTACCGACCCTGTTTTCACCGCATTCGAGATTGAAAAACAACAAGAATTTATGAAGGCGGTTGTGAAGCTTCTTGATCAAGAAATGGTTGCTTATGATATCGGAAGTTATGTGACGGCTCCGGCGGGATTGCGCATTTGGGGTGGGGCAACGGTTGAGGCGGATGATATTCGCAAACTTTTACCATGGATTGAATGGGCCTATTTTGAGATTAAAGGAAAAATGACATGAGCCAGCCAAAAGTTCTCATCGCCGATAAAATGGACCCACAAGCAGAGTCGATTTTAAAACGCCACGGCGTGAGCGTTGATATTAAAACCGGATTATCACCAGAGGATTTGGCAAAGGAAATTGCCAATTACGACGGTGTTGCCGTGCGATCATCGGCAAAGATTACGGGGGCGATGTTAAAATCTCCGGGCAAATTAAAAGTGATTGGACGCGCGGGCATTGGTGTTGATACGATTGATGTCTCGGCCGCTACCGCGGCCGGTGTGGTGGTGATGAACACACCATTTGGAAATTCCATTACCACGGCCGAGCATACAATTGCGATGATGATGGCGTTGGCGCGCCAAATTCCACAAGCCAGTCAGTCCACCCACATGGGCAAGTGGGAAAAAAGCAAATTCATGGGTGTTGAATTGTATGGCAAGATACTGGGCGTAATTGGTTGCGGCAATATTGGCGCAATTGTTGCGTCACGTGCGATGGGCTTACAGATGAATGTGATTGGCTATGATCCTTTTTTATCAGAGGAGCGCGCGCGTGAATTGGGGATCAAGAAAGTTGACCTGGATGCTTTGTTTGCGGATGCGGATTTCATCACACTGCATGTTCCGAAAACAGAATCAACATCGGGTATGATTGATAAAACGGCTCTTTCCAAAATGAAAAAAGATGTGCGGATTATCAATTGCGCGCGCGGTGGGTTGATTATCGAACAAGATTTAAAAGACGCGCTTGATTCCGGTCACGTTGCGGGTGCGGCGTTGGATGTTTTTGAAATTGAGCCCGCACAGGATAATTGTTTGTTCGGTCACCCATCGGTGATTTGCACACCGCATTTGGGTGCGTCAACATCCGAAGCTCAGGTCAATGTTGCCATACAGGTTGCGGAGCAATTGGCTGCATATTTGCTTCAAGGTGCTGTTAGTAATGCTGTGAATATGCCGTCAATTTCGGCGGAAGAAGCCCCAAAATTAAAACCATGGATGAGTTTGGGGGCACAGTTGGGGCGTCTTGCGGGGCAAATTTGTGACGGTGCGATCACAAAAATTCACATCACCTATTCCGGCAAAGTTGCGGCGATGAATACGCGCGCCATTTCATCATGCGTTGTGGCCGATGTTTTAAAAAGCATGACCGACACCGTCAATTTGGTCAACGCCCCCGAGATTGCAAAATCACGCAATATTACAATCGCCGAAACGAAAATCGATGTTGATCCAAATTGGTCGTCGGCGGTAACAATTGACATTCATACGGAATCAGAAACCCACTCAGTTACCGGGACATTATTTGCCAATAAAGAACCCCGTTTGGTGATGGTTGATACGGTGCCGATTGAAGCCGCATTAATGGGCGCGATGTTGTTTATTCGCAATGATGATAAGCCCGGTTTGATCGGTGCGGTTGGAACATTATTGGGACAAGCGGGGCAAAATATTGCCGATTTCCGTTTGGGGCGTGTTGGCGCGGGTCGTTCTGCCATCGCCCTGGTAACTTTGGATCAAGCTTTGGATTCAAAGCTGGTGGCCGCAATTGCGGGCTTGCCCCAAGTGCAACAGGTCAAACATTTATTGTTTTAATTGACGATAATGCCGCGCTTTTTAAAGTAACGCTCACACGCATCTTGCAATTCAGCTTGCAATAATTGGCCGTTGCTTCCGCCATCACCCGTCATGCGTTTAATGACAATTGCACTTAAAGTTTTGTGGTGTGCGTCAACAATCTCAATCGCATCTTGATCCAGATCGCGCACATTCTCCAAAAACCCCATCATGATATTGGCCAAGGATGTAATCAGATCATATTTGAACATACGCGCATTGGCTTTCAACTCCATAACCGGTTGTACCATACCATGGGTAAGGCTTTCTTTTGTACCATCACCTTTGCGCGCGATTATGATCGCTGCCGCCAAGCGGTTCAAAAAATCTTCCGCGATGGGTTGAAAATCAACCGTATTTTTCTCAATAACAATCTCAGCTCTTTTCAGGCTTTCTGGCGCAACCTCGCCCGTTCCGGCTTTGACTTGCAGGTCTTTGGGGGCTTTGATCACACGATGGGATGTCAGTTCAAGCATGGTCCTTAAAACTCAATTTTTGTGTTTTGTTATCTTTTCAGAAAATCATAAAATAATTAATGACTGGTAATTTCCCAACTATCAGAATCGATGTCGGTTTTTTTGCTATCGCTGTTTTTAGAATCTTTTGGATCAATGGCACGTCGCAAGGGACCGATGTAATTTTCTAAACTTTTCCGCCTTCGATCTGGCCCGAAATAACGCGGCGTTTCAATGAAATCACGCGGGCGATTGACAACATAGGCAATACGTTTTGCCAAATCATTCGCGGTGAAGGGTTTCACAAGAAATTCTGTTACCCCCATATCGCGGGCTTCTTTCACGCGCCCCATCGACGAATATCCGGTGACCATGATAATCGGCACAAGTTTGTTTGGCGATTTTGGATTAAGGCGGATTTGACGAATAAGCGCCATTCCGTCCGAAGGCTGCATCAACCAATCCGAGACAACAATATCCGGGTTATGTTTTTGAAACATGGCATAGCCCGTATCAGCGTGGTCGGCCGTATAAATTTTTCCAACGCCCAAGCTTTCCAAAACCGACACCAATAATTTACGCATCGGGATCGTGTCCTCTACAACCAAAATACTGATGCGATCGAGTTTAAGTGCCACTAAAAAACCTCGCGATAAACGCAAATCGAAACCGTCTATGAGAAGATAGTTACAAAATTATTTTTTGAAAAGCAACCTATGTACAAATTGGGACTGAAGCAGTTCTTCATCAGAGGCGATGGATGAGGGGCATAAAAAAAGACCCCGGTACCTCACCCTCTTACCACACGGTTTGTCCGGGTGGCACAAGGATCGTACCGGGGTCATATCGGGAATATAGGCTCTTGAGACATAAATTACAAGCTTTTAACGGCTTATAATAAGCTCAAGGGTCGTTAGTTGCGGTCAATTTTTATTCAAAATCCCTGAGCGACAGGTTTTTTAAACAAAATCTGCAGGCGAAACCCGTCCTGCACTATTTTATCGTGGTGACAACCCACGCAACGGACTTTTGATCATTGTCCGTTTATTCAAGAAAAAGATCACTACATTCCTTCTCTAGCGTTTAGCCCCCTTGCGGGATCTGGCACTTTTATTTGCCCTTACATACGTTTTTGTGTCCGCGACGACAGGTGAGGGCGGCCAGACGAGAAAAAATACTCCCTTTCTCTCTTAAGCTTTGATCAATTTGGTCTTTATAAAAGTCCAAACCACCCACAACTGGTGCTTAACTTAATAAGGATCAAAACCCTGAAACGGGAACCACCCGTCTCACCAAACCCATCAAAGAAAAATAAGGAGTTCCCCAAGGGGCACGTCGTTTATTTTTGCAACCTCTTGCGAGGTATGTTTGACGGGTTGATATTCTCAGCGTGGCTCAAAAATCCGCCTTTGTCGAGGATAAAATCATGGATCAGAAAAGATTTTTTTACTCACAAACGCCCTATTTTAAAGGGTTTTGTATATTTATACGTGAATACAACAGTTTATAAAATTCTCCCCCTTTTTACCCACAGCCTATGCACAATTTGACGAAATTCTTTTTTCTAAGCCCTGGACAGATTTTTGGCCTTCAGGTCTCGCAATATCTTTAAAAAAAGAAAATCAACGAAAACAGATACTTAACATAATTTATGGATTTGAAACCGGGTCGAGGGCAAGTTTTTCTTCATCTTACATAAAAAATTCGTGCTTTTTCATGATTTCTTTGGTATCTGTAGCGCACAATCTTTTTGTTTAGTGCGGCGCCATGCCGTTTTGAGGGAGTGAATTATGCCAAAAGATACCCATGCCAGCAAAGTCTTTGATTTGCCTGTGCGTTTAGAACCTGGTCAAGTTAACACTTTGTCGTTCTCACAAGAGAGCATTGCCGAGATGCGCTTAACACCTGCGCAGGAATTAGAGATTGTTTTCCGCGATGGTTCGAAAGTTTTGATTGAGAATTTTCAAGAGCTTGTCAACTCATCGCAATCCTGTGGCCGCGACACACTTATTCAATTGTCTGATAACACAATTATTTATCCTGAAGAGCTGGCGCAAAATCTTGCTGGTGGTGCGATTAATTATGCCGCAAAAGACGGTGCGGATGGATCTATTGTAAATTTATCCGAACCCAAGCCAGGCGAAATTGTTGAGCGCGATATTCAATCGGGTCTTGAATATAAATTGGGCTTTGATCTTGATCGCACGGTCTCCGCTGCGCAAGCTGGCCAGAATTTGGTTTTGACATTTAAAGACGGCGGGATTCTCGTTCTTAAAAATTACTTTGCGGCGCAACAATCAGAATTGCCGCCCGCAATGACCTTGGCGGATGGATCCGCAATTGACTCCCAAGCCTTATTAACATCGTGTAAGTTGGCACAAGTGCCATCGATGGCTGAGATGGTTGCGAATTCGGCCCCGGCCCCCAAAGCGGCCAAAGTGGCGGATGTTGAGCCAGCAGCCGGAGAATCAGAAGCAGTTACAAAAACATCCTCACAAAGCTCCTCAAAAGCATCCGCGCAAAAAGTGGCATCAATTGAGCCGGCCGCTGGAGACGAAGCACAAAATCTTGCGAATATTGAACCAGCCGCTGGTGCAGCCGGTGGGCCCCAAGTTGGTGGTCGTGGCGGTTACGGTTTTTCTTCTGAACCTTCATCAACACCTTTTGGTGGCGAAAACGCCATCGGTGCGATTGGCGCAACATCACTTAACTACACGGCGGCTTTTATCTCGCCCAATAATATTGAAGGTACACCAACCACGACATCTGTCACCCCGATCAACTCCATTCCTGTGATTGGTCCGGGAACAAGTTCTATTCAAGAGATTACAACCGGAGGTGTTTCCGGTGCGGTCACGGGCAATTTTGGTGGAGACGGCCCGGGACGTTTTGACTTTAACAATATTGTCAATATCGGCGGCTCTGTGGCTGGCGGTACATTAACTTCGAACGGTTTTCCTGTGACCTTGACCCGCAATGGTGATCAGTGGGTTGGAACGGCTGATGGCCAAACTGTTTTCACTCTTGTTTTAAATTCCACAACTGGGGCTTACGAGTTTGTGCAATTCCTGACTTTGGATCATGCCAATCCGACAACACCAAGTGATGTGATTACCTTCACATTCGGTGTGACGGGCTCGGATAATAACGGGGACTCGGCTTCAACAACCATCACCATCAATGTCCGCGATGACGGTCCGCTGGCGCGCAATGATATCAATGCAGTTGGATCGAACCCACTTTTTGTAACGGGCAATGTGTTGACCAATGATGCGCCGGGTGCTGATGGTCTTGGTAAGGTCAATAGTGTTACTTTCAACGGCACGGTCTTTACGGTTCCCACAACTGGAACTGTGGCGGTGACGGGCGCGCATGGCACGCTGGTGATCAGTGCGGATGGTAATTATACATACACCTCAAGCAACACAACACTTGGCACAGATATTTTCACCTATACGATGCAAGATTTTGATGGTGATACATCATCGGCGAATTTGTCGTTGACGGTTGAAGATCTCAACACAGATCCTGTTGTCGTGAACGGACTTAACCAAGTTGATGAAACGAATATGAACCCTGGAACATCTGTGACGGGTGTGGTGACGGCGAACTTTGGAGCGGATGGCCCTGGGACGTTTGCGGGAGTGAATGAATTTACATCGTCTGGATCACGTGCGAACAACGCGTTGACGTCGAATGGCGTTCCTGTTGTGGTGACGTTGGTTGGGAACCAATTTATTGGCACGGCTTCAGGTGAGACCGTGTTCACATTGACCTTGCAAAGCAATGGCAATTACAGCTTTGTATTGAACAAGCCTTTGGATCATGCGGACGGTACAAACGCGAATGACGTGATCAATCTGGTCTTTGGAATCAATGCAACAGATACAGACGGCGATGTGGGCGCGGGTACCATCACCATTCA
>JAIXWE010000007.1 GCA_027482195.1 Alphaproteobacteria bacterium
AATCGCTTTCAACAGGCGTTGGAAAACCCCTCTTTAAGCGCAGAGCGTTTAGAGAGCCTTATGCGCAAAGTTGCCCGCAAATATAACAGCGATCAACCCGATGCACGGTGGTCACGCGTCATGGCACGTTACATTGCCCGCCATGCAAACGGAAATACGGGCATTCGTGGTACCGCATAACCTTATACAATAATGTGAGTGATCAAAAAAACCTTGCGCACAAACGCAGGGTTTTTTGTTGTAAGGTTTTTGCCAAGACGTTTAAGGTCTCACATGTAAGGTTTCACATGGCAAAAATTATTTTCCTGGATATTGATGGCCCGGTTATTCCGCTTAAAAATATTGCGGCATTGTGGCGTGCCCCCCATCAACAATCACCTTATAAAGTCTATGGTTTGGCGGCGAGCTTTTTGGAAAATGCCCAAAATGATGGGAATGTTCTGAAATGTGCTGACCCTTATGCGGTTTTAATGATCACGCAATTAGCCGCATTAAGCGATGCAAAAATTGTTATTTCATCCAGTTGGCGGAATTTGAGTTCCGATAAAGAATCTTTTGAAACTATTTTTCAGGATTTAGGATTTGATCCCGGTTTGTTGCATGATGATTGGTGCACACCCACTTTTGCCGGGACAAAGTCATTGCGTGAAAATGAAATCAAGGATTGGATTGATCGCCACCCTGACGTTACACATTTTATCAGCATTGATGATGAGCCGCTTGATCTTGCAACCCATATTCAGGTGTGTGCCGAAAATGGACTTTTGCACGGCAATTTTAATCAAGCGCTTGAATTTTTAGGATGTGGTGACAAGAAAATAAATTGCGATCCTTACTGGATTGCAACAGTGGGGTTTCATGGCCCCGATCATCTTTTGGATAATGCGCGTTTGCAAACTGTCAAAAACCGGCTTGATACGCTTCGCGGATGTGACAAGCGTGATTATGAACTTTAAATATTTATGTATAATATAAATCTCACTTTTCCCTTGCTTTTTGGGGCCTGGATCTGGTTAATACCGACTTCACCTTGCCAGAGGCGTTAGGCCGCATCTGGCTTTTGGATCCGAATGGTCTGATCCATTAACCGAAAGGAGACACCATGCCTATATATGAAACCGTGTTCATCGCACGGCAAGACCTGAACACGCAACAGGTCGAAGCGATGACCAAATCTTTTTGCGATATCTTGACCAAACAAGGCGGCAAAGTGTTGAAAACCGAGCAGTGGGGCTTGCGCCAACTTGCTTACAAAATCAACAAAGCCCGTAAAGGTCATTACACATTAATTGAATCCGATACACTTCCGGCCGCGTTGTTGGAGATGGAGCGTAACATGCGTCTTAATGAAGATGTTGTGCGTTACTTGACCGTGCGTCGTGAAGAAGCGTCGAAAGGCCAGTCTGCGATTCTTGATCGCAATACTGACTCTGATGGCCAAGAAACATATGGGGAGGCGGCATAATGTCTTTTGATTCAAACAATTCCGCACCACAAAGAAAAACAACTTTCCGTCGTCGTAAAACATGCCCTTTCTCGGGTGATGCTGCGCCGCCGATTGATTGGAAAAATGTTCGTATGCTTGGGAAATATATTTCTGAGCGCGGTAAAATTACGCCGTCACGTATTACGGTTGCATCACAAAAGAAACAACGCGAATTGGCACAAGCCATCAAACGCGCACGTTTCATGGCCTTGCTTCCTTATGTACGTACCGAAACCGAAGCCCGTTTTTCACGCCCCGAGCGTTCGGAGCGCCCAGAGCGTTCAGAATCGCGCAACCGTGATGCTGGCTAAGAAAGGAAAAAATCATGACCACAAACGTCATTCTCTTAGAGCGCGTTGATAATTTGGGACAAATGGGCGATCTCGTATCGGTCAAACCCGGATATGCACGCAATTTCTTATTGCCACAGAAAAAAGCTTTGCGCGCCACAAAAGCAAACATTGCTTTTTTTGAGACACAACGCAAAACACTCGAAGCAACCAATTTGAAACGCAAAGACGAAGCAGAAAAATTAGCCACCAAGCTCAATGGCTTGAAGGTGACCATGATCCGCCAAGCGTCTGAGTCCGGTCAAATGTTCGGATCGGTTTCATCACGTGACATCGCGGAAGCCGTCACCGAAGCCGGTTTTAAAATTGAGCGCAGCCAGGTTTTGTTGAACCAAGCGTTTAAGCTGATTGGTCTGACACCTGTGACATTGTCTCTTCATCCGGAAGTGAAAGTTGAGATCACACTCAACATCGCACGCTCGGTGGAAGAAGCAAAGGTTCAGGAAAAAACCGGTAAAGCTTTGATCATTGATCCAAACCAACGTGATGCGCCAGAGCGCGAAACACGTGGACCGAAAAAAGCGAAAGCGGAAGAAGCTCCAGCCGAAGAAGCGGCTGCGGAAGAAACTGCTGCTTAATTTTTCGTTCACACGAAATCCACATAGTTTTACACAAAGGCCATGAAGATTTTATATCTTTGTGGCCTTTGTTTTTTCTTATTTCCTCGCATCTCCGACATGATTTTGCTAAGGTTTTGTCATGGCCAACATCACCGATATGCGCAAATTTTCTGAATCCACCGAATCGCTTCAAAAGATTCGCCAAGTTCCACATAATTTGGAAGCGGAGCAAGGATTATTAGGCTCGCTTCTCATTGATAATCGCGGCTTGGAAAAAATTGGCGATCGTTTAAGCCCCCATCATTTTTATGCGCCGGCACATCAACGTATTTATCAAGCGATTCAAACGCTTTCTGATCGCGGACAAACTGCCTCCGCCGTGACATTAAAATCTTACTTTGAAAAAGATCAAGATTTGGAACATGTGGGTGGTGCCGTTTATCTTGCCGACTTGGCCGCGACCAGCATGGGTATTATCAACACCGAAGATTACGCGCAAACAATTTATGATTTATATTTGCGCCGTGAATTGATCACCTTTGGTGAAGATGTCGTCAATGACGCTTACACCCATGATATTGACCGCGATGTGGAAAGCACGATTGAAGATGCGGAAGCGCGGCTTTACAAACTTGCCGAAAGCGGCGAACAACAAAGTTCATTTGTGACATTGCGCGATTCTATTCTGACCTCGATTGAGCGCGCGGAAAAAGCTTTTAACACAAAAGGCGAAGTCACCGGTGTGACAACCGGCCTTAAAGATCTTGATTCAAAATTGGGCGGCCTTCACGGATCGGATTTGGTGATTTTGGCGGGACGTCCATCCATGGGGAAAACGGCACTTGCCACCAACATCGCCTTTAACGCCGCGCGGTCTTATGCGGAATCGGGCGGCGAGGAAGGTGCGATTGTTGCTTTCTTCTCGCTTGAGATGTCACATGACCAACTCACCACACGTATTTTGGCGGATCAGTCGAGCATTTCTTCCGACGCTTTGCGCAAGGGCAATATCACCGAAACACAATTTCGCGATTTTGCGCAGGCCGCCCACCGCTTGTCATCAATCCCGCTTTATATTGATGACACCGCCGCCTTGAGCATCGGATCCATTCGTGCGCGTGCGCGCCGCCTGAAACGCCGCCATGGTTTGGGTATGATTGTTATTGATTATTTGCAACTTCTTCGCGGATCGGGATCGCGCCAGTCTGAACAAAATCGTGTCTTGGAAGTCTCGGAAATTACCCGCGGCTTAAAAGCTTTGGCAAAGGAGCTTCAAGTTCCGGTATTGGCCTTGTCCCAGTTATCGCGCGCGGTCGAGCAACGCGAAGATAAACGCCCGATGTTATCCGATTTGCGTGAGTCCGGTTCGATTGAACAAGATTCGGATGTGGTGATGTTTGTCTTTCGTGAGGAATATTATCTTGCCCGCGAGGAACCCACACAGCGCGCAGCCGAGTCAGCGGAGAAATTTAACGAACGTTACGCAACCTGGTCACGCCGTCTTCAAGAAACGGCGAATGTTGCCGAGGCCTATGTCGCAAAGCAACGTCACGGCCCGATTGGAACCGTCAAACTTTATTTCGATCCAAACTTTACCCGTTTTGGAAATTTGGAAACACGTTACTCGGGATCATGATTACACACCCCACATCGCGCATTTTCATTTCACGTGATGCGTTGAAAGCAAATTATTTCGCTTTGAAAAATATGGTCGCACCCACAGTGGCCGTGGCCAGCGTCATCAAGGCCAATGGTTATGGGTTAGGCGTTGAAGTTGTGGTGAATGTTTTCGAACAACAGGGCTGTGAAGATTTTTTTGTGGCAAGCCTTGAGGAAGGGGTTACCCTTCGTGCCCATACGCAGAAAAATATTTATATCCTCAATGGATTTCACGGCGCACAAAAAGAATTGTTTCAACATTATCGCCTTATTCCCATTCTTTCCCACCTGAAGCAAATTGAAGAATGGGGTCATGAGGGGGAATGTGTCTGGCATATCGATACCGGTATGAATCGTTTAGGGCTGCGTTTTGAAGAGCTCGATAGCGCGCTTGATTTAAAAACAATTCCACCTGTTTATATTTTGTCGCATTTAAGTTCATCAGAGGAAAAAGACTCCCCCGCCAATCAAAATCAACTTCACTTTTTTCAAGCGTGCAAAGAAAAACTTCGCCCACATTTTCCCAATGCGAAATATACGTTGAGCAATTCGTCCGGCATTTATCGCGGGGAAGATTTTCATTTTGACATGGTGCGCCCGGGTTACGCACTTTATGGTGGCAATCCATGCCCGGGTGAACCAAACCCCCTACGCAATGTTGTGACGGTGGAAGCCCGCATCAATCAAATTCACCAAGGCTTCAAAGGCGAACCCGTTGGCTATAACCAGACCCATATTTTAAAGCGCGATACCCTTTTGGCAGTTGTGGATTACGGTTATGCGGACGGATTGTTGCGCACCGCATCCAACCGCGGCCAGTTTATAGTGGCGGGTCACGCATGCCCCATTGTTGGGCGTGTTTCGATGGATTTGACCGTCATTGATATTACCGATTGCCCAACCCCGCCACAGGTGGGGGATTATGCCGCGTTGATCAATGATGAACAGACAATTGATGATGTGGCCGTGATGTGCCAAACAAATGGATGGCATATTTTAACCACTTTAAGCCGCCGTGCCCAATATGTGATTATTTAATCGTGAATAAGCCCTTGGCGTGGTTTCTCATTTTATGCTAAAAATTCACAATGTCGCAAAGCCCCGCCCCTTCAAAAAATATTTTTGATCCTGTGTTGAATATATGTGCCGTGATTGGTGCGAGCGTTCTGAACATGCTGGCATCCATCGGAACCTTGACCGCTTTTGCAGGTCGCAGCATTACCCATGCTTTTTCCCTTCCCTTTTTCGTGAGCAATTTGGGACGGCAGATGATGAATATCGGTTATTATTCCCTTCCCGTTGTTGGCATGACCGCACTTTTCACCGGTATGGTGTTGGCCTTGCAAAGCTATACCGGCTTTACACGTTTTAATGCGGAAAGTGCGATTGCGGCCGTGGTTGTTCTTTCCATCACCCGCGAATTGGCCCCCGTTCTTACGGGCTTGATGGTTGCCGGGCGCGTAGGCGCTGCCATTGCGGCCGAGATCGGTACAATGCGCGTCACCGAACAAATTGACGCCCTCACCACCTTATCGGTTAATCCTTATAAATATTTGATTGTGCCACGTGTGATTGCGGGCACACTTTGTTTGCCACTTTTGGTTTTGGTGGCCGATATTATTGGCGTGTTTGGCGGATATCTTGTCAGTATTCACGTGCTTGATTTTTCACCCAGCAATTATTTATACCAAACATGGGATGTGTTGACGACGAATGATGTTGTCTCCGGCCTTACAAAGGCGGCTGTCTTTGGATTTTTGGTGACCCTAATGGGATGTTATCATGGATTTAATTCCGCACGCGGTGCGCAAGGTGTAGGTGCCGCCACCACCAATTCGGTTGTGTCTTCGTCCATTCTTATTCTCATTTTCAACTATATCCTTACCCAGGTTTTCTTCTCGTAATGACTAGTGTTCCTTATAAAATTGAGATGCAAAATGTGGCCAAATCTTTTGGCCCGAAGAATGTCTTAAACGGCATTGATCTTCAGGTTCCGGCCGGAAAGTCATTGGTCATTATTGGCGGCTCAGGCACGGGCAAATCTGTCACACTCAAATGTATTCTTGGTTTAATCACCCCCGATTCCGGCACGATCAAAATTGACGGCGAAGATACAAGTTTTGTAAGTGGTGATGAGCGCGACCGTATCATGCGCAAATTTGGTATGTTGTTTCAAGGCGGGGCGTTGTTTGACTCCCTTCCCGTGTGGCAAAATGTTGCCTTTGGCCTTATTCACGGAAAGCAAATTGATAAAAAACAAGCAAAAAATATTGCCATTGAAAAATTGGATGCGGTGGGTTTAGGCGCACAAGTGGCGGATTTATTTCCGGCCGAATTGTCGGGCGGTATGCAAAAACGTGTGTCGCTCGCGCGCGCCATTGCAACATCACCAGAAATTATTTTCTTTGATGAACCGACAACCGGCCTTGACCCCATCATGGCGGACGTCATCAATGATTTAATCGTAAAATGCGTCAAAGATTTGGGCGCCACCGCACTTTCCATCACCCATGACATGGCATCAGCGCGCAAAATTGCCGATTATATCGCCATGATTCATCAAGGGAAAATTATCTGGTTCGGTTCGGTGTCCGAACTTGATCATTCCAACAACCCTTATGTCGATCAATTTATCCATGGCCGCGCCACCGGCCCCATCACCGAGAAGGCTGAATATACCACGCGCCGTGCATAACCGCTTTATTCACGCGGCATCTTATGCGATAAAATTGTTATGAATTTCTTTTGGCGCGTTTTTTTATTTTTCATCTCGCTTGGGTTTATCGCGGCGATTGCCGGGGTCATTTTGACCGCCGCCATCATTTATAAATATGGGCAATCGCTTCCTGATTTTGTTCAGCTGAAAGATTACCGCCCGCCGGTTGTCACCCGTGTGTACGCAACCGACGGACGTTTCTTGGCGGAGTTTGCACAAGAAAAAAGAATTTTTGTTCCCGTCGATGAAATTCCGCCACTGGTCAAAAATGCTTTCATCGCGGCCGAAGACCAAAATTTTTACCAACATAAAGGTGTTGACGTTTTTGCGATTGGCCGCGCGGTTATCACCAATGTCAAAAATCGTGCCGAAGGCCGCCGCCCCGTGGGCGCATCCACCATCACGCAACAAGTTGCGAAGAATTTTCTTTTGGGCAATGAATTATCGTATGAACGAAAAATTCGCGAAGCGATTTTGGCATTTCGGATTGAGCAGGTCTTGAGCAAAGACCGCCTCTTGGAGCTTTATTTAAATGAGATTTTTTTGGGTGCGCGGTCTTATGGTGTGGCCGCCGCCGGGCTTCATTATTTTAACAAACCGCTTCAAGACTTAACCGTTGCGGAAGTTGCCTATTTGGCCGCTCTTCCCAAAGCTCCCAATAATTATAACCCTATCCGCAATCGCGAAGCGGCCATTGCACGACGCAATTGGGTGGTTGATCGCATGCTTGCCGAGAATTTTATCACCCCGGCACAAGCTGAGCTTGCGAAAGCCTCCGCACTTGAAACCACATTGACGGATGATGATGACGTTGTGAACGCACCTTATTATGCGGAAGAAGTGCGCCGTGAATTATTGGCACGTTATGGTGCGGATGGATTGTATCGCGGCGGATTATCCGCACGCACCAGTCTTGATCCCGCCCTTCAAAATGTTGCGGAAAAAGTTTTGCAAGATGGTCTTGTAACCTATGATCGCCGGCATGGATGGCGCGGGCCGGTCGCGCGTTTGGGTGTCAGCAACGCGTGGTCACAAATGTTGACAGATTTTGCACGCCCTGAAGGCATGTTGGATCGGTGGCGTTTGGCCATGGTTTTGGGCGCAAAGGGCGCGCGCATTGATATTGGTTTTAGCGATCAAAGCAAAGGTTATTTAAACGAATCGGATTCCACATGGTCATCCTCTGATCCTTTAAAGGTCGGCGACATTATTCTTGTTCAAAAAGACAAGCCAGACGATGCGACAAATTTTGTTTATAATTTGCGGCAAATTCCCATCGTTCAAGGCGCACTTGTTGCGCTTGATCCCAATACGGGCCGCGTTTTGGCCATGCAAGGTGGATGGAAATTTGATAAATCCGAATTTAACCGCGTCACCCAAGCAAAACGCCAACCCGGATCCGCGTTTAAGCCTTTTATTTATCTGGCGGCCCTTGATAAAGGTTATACCCCCTCGTCCATTATTGTCGATGCACCCGTCACCTTTACCGACAGCGCGGGGAATGTTTGGAATCCTGAAAATTATTCGGGTGAGTTTTATGGGCCAACCCCTTTGCGTGTGGGTGTTGAAAAATCCCGTAACTTGATGACCATTCGGTTGAGCCAAAATGTCGGCATTGAATCCGTTGCTGATTACGCCGCAAAATTTGGCATTAATCCAAAAATGGAAAAACATTTAGCCAATGCGCTGGGATCGACCGAGACCACCTTGCTTCAACTCACAACCGCGTATGGCATGATTGTCAATGGCGGTAAAAAAATATCGCCAAGCTTTATTGATCGTGTGCAAGACCGCTATGGCAAGACGGTAGGCAATACGGACACCCGAACATGTGATGGGTGTGGCCCGCTTGTGCGTTGGGAAAACCAAACAACCCCAACCATTGCCGATATGCGCGAACAAATTGGTGACCCGCGTACCTGTTATCAAATGGTCTCGATTTTGGAAGGGGTTGTGCAACGTGGCACGGCGCGATCACTGATTGAGCTGGATCGCCCCTTGGCCGGAAAAACGGGAACGACGAACGATTCAAAAGATGCCTGGTTTATCGGATTCACACCCGATTTGGTGGTTGGGGTTTTTGTTGGGTTTGATAACCCGAAATCGTTGGGTGAAAAAGAAACGGGCGGATCTGTGGCCGTTCCCATTTTCAAAAATTTTATTCGAGACGCATTGAAAGATGTTCCACCCACACCGTTTCGTATTCCACCCGGTGTACGCATGGTTCAGGTGAATGCGCAATCAGGTCGCCCCACCACACCGTCTGACCCGAATGCGATTTGGGAAGCATTCTTGGCTGGTACCGAACCCAACAACACGGCCGCAAGCGAAGATATCTATGGCCCCGCGCGCCCAGAGAGCACGCCGTCTTTTGATCCAAACCTTGATCCAAACGCGGCCTATAGCCCATCACAAAATTTACAACCACAACCACAATCACAACCGCCCATAGAAAACCCGCCCCCATCAGAGACAGGGACGGGCGGATTATATTAGTTCGAATTTCTTATTTCTTAAGCGGCGCGTTTGCCAAGACGAACAACACACGCCTCAGCGCCGGTGAGCTCCACATCCGATGCAACTTCTTCGACCTGAAGATCGGAGATAACACCATCCGTCACCACCATGGAAAAACGCTTGGCACGTTTTCCAAGCCCTGCGCCAGACGCATCAAAAGTTAAACCCATCGCGTCACAAAGTTGCGCATTCCAATCTGGCATCATTGTCACCTTGCCGGCCGCATTGGCATTTTCGCCCCATTGCTTCATCACAAACGGATCGTTGACGGAGAGGCAAATAATTTCATCAATTCCCGATTGTTTAATCTTATCGGCATTCGTCACAAAGCCCGGAAGATGTTTTTGCGCACAAGACGGCGTGAACGCACCCGGCGTGCCAAACACGATCACGTTTCGTCCAGCCACGTAATTGGTAAAATCAAGATCTTCCATACCGTTTGGGCCGATATATTTTAAAACAGCGTGGGGGATACGCGCCCCGTTTGCAATGGTCATCATAGTCTCCTTGGTTTAAGTCATAAGATTAAGATCTTTCGCGCGCGGGTCAAGCACCTTGCGCCTGGATATATTCCGCAACAGAATCACTCTTATTCGGCAAAATCACAAAACGCTCCCGCTTTTCTTTCAAACTCTCGAAATGTTTTGGTAATGGTGGCGTAACACCCAAGGCCCTCATCACCGTTTCTTCAAATTTCGCCGGATGAGCGCACGCCAGATGAATAAGAGGATGATCCGCAAACTCAAGCTTGGACGCGGCCGCCACGCCAACGGCCGTGTGCGGGTCAATAATGATCCCCGTTTGATCATAAACGTTGCGCATAGCCGCCAGGGTTTCTTCATCATTTGCAGATTGCGCAATAAAATCATTTTGAAAATGATGATGCATAGCGTCCGATAATGTGACCGTGTTGTGATCACGAAATTCCTGCATCATCAAAGCGAGACGTTTGGAATCACGACCGCCCGCCTCATATAAATAGCGTTCAAAATTGCTGGAGATTTGAATATCCATGCTGGGGGAAAGGGAGGGTGCGACCTGATCACGGCGCATGACACCCGTATGATAGGTGCGGGTCAAAATATCATTGCGATTCGATGCGATCACAAGGTTGCGGATAGGTGCGCCCATGCGCCGCGCAACATATCCCGCATAAACATTGCCGAAATTGCCCGTTGGCACGACAAAATCTGCATTGGGTAAACGCAACGCGGCCGCTACATAATAAACAATTTGCGCCATAATCCGCGCCCAGTTGATGGAATTGACCGCAATATAATGTGCATTTTCTTGTTGAAAAAGTTGTTTGACGATGGCTTGGCAATCATCGAATGTGCCTTGAAGGGCGATGTTAAAAACATTCTCATCCTCGACACATGTCATTTGCCGGCGTTGCATATCAGACGTTTTTTCATGAGGATGAAGGATGAAAATTTTCATGCCTTTACGCCCACGGCAGGCCTCTATCGCGGCTGAACCCGTGTCGCCCGATGTCGCACCCAAGACAATCATGGGGCGATTATTTTTTGCCGTATAATATTCAAATAAATTTCCCAAAAATTGCAACGCCAGATCTTTGAACGCCAAAGTGGGCCCGTGGAACAATTCCAAAAAATATTTCCCCGCTCTCGCGCCAACAAGCGGGGTGATGTCAGGGTGTGAAAATGCCTGTTCTGTATAGGTTTTTGCGATGAGGTATTTTAAATCATCGGACGGAATGTCGGTAAAATGTTTCATCACATCAAAGGCGATGGTGTGGTAATCCGCATTGTGTAAAGATGAAATATCAAGTCGCGGAAAAAATTCCGGTACATAGAGCCCGCCATCTGAACTTAAGCCATTTAAGACCACATCCTCAAACGAAGCGGTGATGTGATCATTCCGGGTGGAGAGATAGCGCATAAGATAACCCCAAAAAGAAACTCCGCAAACGAAACGCTTACGGAGTTCTTTTATAGCAGAATTTCAGTTCATACTGAATTCTTTGTTTTTTAAATTTCATACTCCTGATGAGGTGAGACAGAGTATGTGAGGAGTCTTTTAGCAAGATGA
>JAIXWE010000008.1 GCA_027482195.1 Alphaproteobacteria bacterium
CCTATAATCGCGCGAAATTAGCACAAGCCATTTCAACCGAGTTAAATCGCGTGATTGAAACGACGTGGGCCGCTCTTCCTGAGACACCGCGCAAAGCCTTACAACAATCCGTTGATGTGTTTAATTCCATCGCTGATACGTTGGGAACGGGCAACGCCCTTCCCTTCACGGCTGTTAAAATGGGATGTGAGTCCTTGGTCGAGGCGGTGAATAATAATGATTTCAAAAGTATTTTAAATGGTGTGCGTAATTATGATGATTACACCTATGCGCACAGTATGCGGGTTGCAACCATGTTGTCATTGCTTGGTCATGCGGCCGGTTTTAACACAGATGAAAAACTTCTTCTTGCCAGTGGCGGCTTGCTTCACGATGTCGGAAAAATGTTTATCCCCCATCATATCTTGAACAAACCCGGCCGCCTTACCGAGGATGAGTTTGAGATCATGAAAAGCCACGTGCCGCACACGATTGAATATTTAAAGAAATCGAGCGACATTCCCCATTCCATTTTTATCATCGCCGAACAGCATCACGAAAAGTTGGACGGAACCGGTTATCCGCATCGTTTAGAAGGTAAACAGTTAAACGAGCTTGCGCGCATGGCCGCAGTTGTTGATGTTTTCAGTGCCTTGACCGACCGGCGCATTTACAAAGACCCGATGGAACCTGAAAAAGCGATTACCATCATGGAAGATGAAATGGCCGCGCATTTGGATCATACTTACATCAAATTGTTTAAAACAATTTTGTATGATGCAGATTTACTCAATGAAGATGAGTGATTTCTTGGTCAGAAAAAAGAGCAAGGTTGAAGGTATTTTTATGAACCGCAAAGTAGATCACCAGATTCATAAAGAATAACAGTGTTGCAATCTGAAGAATTCTTAAATTCTTATTTTGCTTTGAAACACATGAAGAATGACCGCATCCCGTTGCATCGCTCTCAGCTTGATGTGAAGCAAGATGAACAGCCCAGCTGACAAACATCATCAACCCTGAAAAAAGAATGATTGGCATTTCGTAATCATGAATCACATCATGAATCTGCGTTAAGAATACGGGCGTCGCCGTAAGCAACCCCGCATTCACAATCACGGTAAACACCGTCACAAGCATAGGCAGGACGCAACAAAAAACGTGGCTGAGTTCCGTTCCCACCACCATCCATGGCATCATGATCTTAAGTTTTCGTATCATGCACAGTGTTATAGTATAACACTGAATACGATGTCGAGAAAAATTTGGTGGGCCCGGAGGGATTTGAACCCCCGACCAAACCGTTATGAGCGGTCCGCTCTAACCCCTGAGCTACAAGCCCTCACCATTAATTTCTATATGAATAACAATCCCTTAGTTGAGAGGCAACGCAATTCTGGCACTTCTTAGAAAAATAGAATAAAGTTTTAAAAGATAAAAAAATTTAGGGAGAATCACTGTGTTTAGCAAGGCTTTTCAAAAAGCTGTTTCTCATAAGAAATTGATTGGGGCGTTTCTTTCCTGCGCCCTTGTCGCCGCCGCCTTGTCTTCCTGCAATAACGGCACGCAAACCAGTACCGACACATCATTTGAAGAGATATTACCTCATTTACCAAAGCAAGCGACTCCGCTCAACTATTCTCCTGATAATTTAAAAAAGCAGGCAGCGTCAGTAACAACATCTCAAGACAATGCTCCGGAAACTTTTGTATTAACCCCGGCAAGGCTTCACAAGATTCAGCGCGCTAAAGAATCTTTGGGGGAAATATGCCCTAGCGCGCAACGAAAACCTATCAAAGATTTTACAAATTGGTTTCAAAATATTCCTGCGAATGATTTGAAAGCTGCACCAACAGTTTTTTTAGACCGCAGTTTCCACACAATCGCCCTTCTTCCACCGACAGATGAGAAATATGAATCTCTTACCGCATTGCTGAAATTCATCCCGGATTCTGAAACACTAACACTTTATGCACAAAAAAAACGCGTTGAGGTTCAAGAATTTTTAAACCGTGATCCGGACGTTGCCCAAGCGCGTGCGCAATGGCCAAATATGAGTGGAGAAGAAAAAAACATTTTCTTACAAAAACTCTCGAAACAAACTCTTGATATTCTTTTACCAAATAAGGAGATTGTTTATCCAAAAGTTATCCTCATCCACGGTAAGGGAAGTCGTTTTGCTAAAGGAAGATTGGGGTTTTATGAATCTTCGACAAACGAAATATACTTGAATGGTGTTACGCGTCCAATTTTGTGGGACAGTAATCGTGCGATGTCAATTTTGATCCATGAAACATTTCATGCTTATCAACTCATGCTTGCAAATTGGCAAAATAAAGGTTTTCTCAAAAGATTCCCCGATGTTGAACGTCAAGCTTTGTTTTATAAGTTGAATATTAAAAAAGATACTGCAGCTATAAGATATGAACAGAATCAGACAGGATATCTTTTAAGTGCGCTTGAGCGCGGAGCATGGGCTTTTCAAATGGCTGCGGAACCAAATTACAAGTTGGGGTCATTCAAGTATGACCAGTTCAATCCGTTTCAAATTGATAGCAGCGGAAAGCTCATTCACAAACATCTAGTAGAGAAAGTTCCAGATATAAAGCTTAAGGGCAAGATTCCAAAGATTTGCTTTGAATAAATCACGTATCCAAAAAGCTGCGCAATTTTCGTGACCGGCTGGGGTGTTTTAATTTGCGCAAGGCCTTTGCCTCAATCTGACGAATACGTTCCCGCGTGACATTAAATTGCTGACCCACCTCTTCCAACGTGTGGTCGGTGTTCATCCCGATACCAAAACGCATCCGCAAAACACGCTCTTCTCGCGGTGTGAGTGACGCCAAAACGCGCGTTGTGGTTTCACGCAGATTCGATTGAATGGCTGCCTCAACGGGCAAAATAGCATTTTTATCTTCGATGAAATCGCCCAAGGATGAGTCTTCCTCATCACCCACGGGTGTTTCAAGTGACACGGGTTCTTTTGCAATTTTCAAAACCTTGCGCACCTTATCGAGCGGCATGTGCAGGCGTTCTGCTAACTCTTCCGGCGTTGGTTCACGGCCAATTTCATGCATCATCTGACGCGATGTCCGCACAAGCTTGTTGATTGTTTCAATCATGTGCACCGGAATACGGATTGTGCGCGCTTGATCCGCGATGGACCGCGTGATCGCCTGTCTGATCCACCAGGTGGCGTAAGTGGAGAATTTATAACCACGGCGATATTCAAACTTATCAACCGCCTTCATCAAACCAATGTTACCTTCTTGGATCAAATCCAAAAATTGCAAACCACGGTTGGTATATTTTTTGGCAATCGAAATCACAAGGCGCAAATTGGCTTCAACCATTTCCTTTTTTGCGCGGTTGGATTCACGATCCCCCTTTTGCACCGTGGTGACGATGCGCTTAAATTCCATCAACGGCAAACTGGCTTCCGTGGCGATCGTGTCAATTTGCACACGAATGGCGTTGATATCATCTTTGTGCTTGTCCGCAAATTTCGCCCAACCTTTACTGGTTAAAACTTTTACTTTCTCGGTCCAACGTGACCCAAGCAAGGCTTTCTCGTAATGCTCTAAAAACTCTTCGCGCTTTACGCCACAATCAATCGCCATGCGCATCATGCGCCCTTCAAGACTTACAAGATCGCGATTCATTTTGTACAAACGCGCGACCAATTGCTCAATCCGCGCGCCATTCAATTTTACTTCATTCATAAACCCGACCATTTCGGATTTATGCGTGTCATAACGCTTGAGCAAAGCGGGCGTTGCATTGCGCCCCGCCTCAATTTTTTCTTGTTGCGCTTTTTGAAGTTTTTTATAGGTTTTTTTGATATTCTCAAACACGGGGAAAACTTTTGGCGCAAGCTCCGCTTCCATCGCGGCCAAGGACACGCTGTTTTCATCCTCTTCCAACCCCGTGCCGTCACCACCCTCAACATTTTCGCCTTCTGATTTTTCAGCGTCAACGACGCGCGCAACCGGTGCAGGCGCAGGAGGTGGTGTGGGCGGCGACATTCCGTCGCCAAAAGCGGCATTGTCGGTTCCATAAGTTGCATCAAGGTCAATCACCTCGCGCAACAAAATGTCACCTTTTAACAAAGCTTCGTACCAGGCAATAATTGACTCAATGGCAAGGGGACTTTCGCAAATGCCACCAATCATGGTTTCGCGCCCGGCCTCGATCCGTTTTGCAATTGCAATTTCACCTTCGCGCGACAAAAGTTCAACCGAACCCATTTCACGCAAATACATGCGCACAGGATCATCGGTGCGCCCAGTATCATCGCCGGAAATATTCCCGCCAGATTCATATTCTTCGTCTTCTTTTTCTTCCTTCTCGGCTTCTGCCTCATCACCCAAATCATCGGCGTTATCAACAAGTTGAACGCCTGAATCCGCAATCGTCGCCATCGCATCTTCGATTTGATCAGACGAAAATTCTTCGGCTGGCAAAGCCGCATTTAATTCATCGTAAGTGAGATAACCGCGCTCTTTGCTTTTCGAAATAAGACGCTTGAGAATTTTTTCCAAATTGCCTTTTTGACCCGAAGTTAACCCCGACTCCGTCGATGGTTTTTGTTCGGGTTTTTCTTTTGGAATCTTGACGGTTTTTTTGATCACAACTTGTTTTGCTTCTTTGGCAGTAGTGTTTGGCACAGGTGCCTCTTTTTTCGCAACGACCGGCGGCGCAGACTTCACAGTCTTTGCAACAACTTTTGGCGCAGGCTTCGTCACCGTTTTTGCCGCCTGCTTCGCAGGTGCTTTCACTTGAGCTTTTGGTGCCGCTTTTGCGGTGGACTTACCAGATGATTTTACCGACGCCTTCGCGGGGGAAGGCTTGGCTTTTGGTGTCGGTTTTTTTATGGGTTTTTTGGCCGCCATTAAATTATATCTCAAAGGGTCGTATTTTACTGATTCGGTCGGATGATTAAAGCCGATTTTTCTAACGAAACAAAGGGGTTGCGCTAAAATGAGTTAGCTTGTTACGCTATTTCTTCATTTCTGTCACGCTGGATTTTCTGAAGCTCTAAAAGCCGGCGTTCATTCTCCGGGGTAAGATTTTCACGAAATGCGGCGCGTGCCGCCTCGAAATCACCTTCAGTTTTTGATGTATCCCATTGATTAAAAAGGGATTTCCAAGAATTTTGAACAAAATCATCTTCAACCCCTTCCTTCAAAAAGCCCGCATGTATTCTTAATGCCGGGGTCATAAGCTGTTCTAAATCCGCCGCAAAACCCTCGGACTCCAGATAGGTTTTTAAGGTCTGGGGATCAAGGGGGGCCTCTTCCCCCCGCACAAGGTCACCCCATTGGATAAGCCGATCTAACAGCTGCTGGCGGCGCGGATTGGGGTGATAAAACGCCCCCACTTCATCCATAAAGACCGTGTAAAGCTTGGGGTGAAGAACAAGACCCGCAAGCAAAATGTCGGGGACACGGTCTTTTTGTGAACGGGGCGGTGATACCAAAACCGGCGCGGGTCGGTTGGATTTATTGGAAGAAGACGGCAAAAATTTTTGCCCAGAAAATCCGGCAAACATGGTGCGCACTTTATCACGCAAAGCTTGGCGGTAATGATATTGCACACCGGTATCGGTAATGTTTTTGGTCAAATGATCAAATTGCGTGGATAACCCCGCACGCGATTCCGGTGTTGGAAAATTTTTTCCGGCTGTGTGATGCGCCCACAAAAAATCAACCAGATTAAAAGCTTTATCGATATATTTTTGAAAAGCCTCGCGCCCTTGATTGCGAATAAATGTATCTGGGTCTTCCCCTTCGGGAAGAAAAACAAATTTCACCGAATGGTTGGGTTTCAACAAGGGCAAGACACGTTCCGCCGCACGATATGCCGCGCGATATCCCGCATTATCACCATCAAAACATAAGATTGGTTCTTTTACTTCATGCGGGATCATCTTCCACATCAGCAAAATTTGCTCCTCTGTCAACGCGGTGCCAAGCGGCGCAACAGCCCCGCGAAAATCAGCCGCATGACACGCAATCGCATCCATATATCCTTCAACAACCAACAAAGGTTGATCATTTTGTACGGCCATGCGGGCCAATTGTTGGCCATACAACATGCGGCCTTTGTGAAATAATCCGTGGTCGGCCGAGTTGATATATTTGGGTGGTTTGTTGTTGGGATCTTTTAATGGGCGCAATGATTCCGGCAACACGCGCCCACCGAACGCCACAACACGTCCGCGCATATCCGCAACCGGAAACATCACACGGTCACGAAAGAAACTGTAAGGATCACCGCCACGCTGAGAGGCTCTTAAAACTCCAGCCTCAACCATTTGTTCATCATGATAACCTTTGCCGCGTAAAAATTGGCGTAACTCCTGATCACCTTGTGGGGCGTATCCAACGCGAAATGCCGCACAAAGTTCATCATTCAAGCCGCGCGATTCAAGATATTTGCGAATTTCAGCATTTTTAGAATCATATAAATTTTGTTCAAAAAATTTGGCCGTATCATCGATCAAGGTAAAAAGATTTTTTTCTTCTTTCGCGCGGGCAATTTCTTGCGGCGTTTGACGCGGCATCTCCATACCCGCACTTTGCGCCAACGCTTCCACCGCATCGGGAAACGCCAAATTGTCATGGCGCATCACGAACCCAACAATGTCACCGTGCGCCCCGCATCCGAAACAATGAAAAAATTGTTTGTCATCATTCACGTAAAATGAGGGCGATTTTTCACGATGAAATGGACAACAGGCTTTAAATTCCCGCCCCGCGCGCGTTAATTTCACGCGCCGCCCAATCACATCCGACAAGGTCAGACGATCACGCAATTCTTCCAAAAAACGTGGGGTAATACTCATATATATTGTCTTAGCTTAAGAATGCGGTGATTAGCCACCCAATTTTGCGCGCACCACCGCACCCGCCTTGGCCATATCGATTTGCCCGGCATAATGGGCTTTCAGCTCCGCCATGACTTTTCCCATATCTTTGATCGAAGTGGCACCCGACTTTTCCACCAATTCACCCACAATTTTATCCACATCCGAATCCGATAATTGCGCAGGCAAAAAGCTTTCAATCACTTTAATCTCGGCTTCTTCTTTCTCTGCCAACTCCGCACGATTGCCTTCGCGATAGATTTTTGCCGATTCTTGACGTTGTTTGATCATACCTTGCATCATTGAGAGAATTTCAGAATCACCGATTCCGTCCATATTTCCCTTCACCCGCGCCTCGATATCCTGTTCTTTCATTTTAGCGATAATCAAACGGGCTGTGGAAAGACGCATTTCATCACGCGCTTTCATGGCTTCTTTCATGGCATTGGTAATTTCTGTGCGTTTATCGGTCATGGTCATCATTCCTATTGTACAGGTTCGGGTTTTTAGTTATTAAACTTGTTTTCCAGTGCCATCAACTCAGGAGCGCTGGCGATGTCCCCTTTATCTATCCTCTCTACCCCCAAATCCCCCTCTTACGCAACTGCTGTTATTGTGCTGGCTGATGGCACGGTAATCAAAGGCCGTGGCCTTGGTGCGCAAACAACAAAGGTTGGGGAAATTTGTTTTAACACATCCATGACCGGGTATCAGGAAATTATCACGGATCCGAGTTATGCGGGGCAAATTATCACCTTTACCTTTCCGCATATTGGCAATGTTGGCACGAATGGTGAGGATATTGAAACCATGAACCCAGCAGCACGCGGGTTGATTGTGCGCGAAGACATCACCGCACCATCAAGTTGGCGTGCGAATAACCATCTTGATGCGTGGTTGAAATCACACGACATCCCCGGCATTGCCGGTGTTGATACACGCGCCCTTACGCGACGCATTCGCGATCATGGTGCGCCAAACGGTGTTTTGGCGGTTAATTATAAAGGTGAGTTTGATATTGATGCACTGACAAAAATGGCGAAAGACTGGCCCGGATTAAACGGCCTTGATTTGGCAAAAGATGTTACATGCGCCCAAAGTTACACATGGGATGAAACATTGTGGTCACTTGGTTCCGGTTACGGTGTACAAAAAAATCCGGAATTTCATGTGGTGGCCATTGATTATGGCGCAAAACGAAACATCCTGCGTGCACTTGCCTCTGCGGGTTGCCGTGTGACCATTGTGCCCGCAACCGCAAGTATGGATGATATTTTAGCCCATAACCCC
>JAIXWE010000114.1 GCA_027482195.1 Alphaproteobacteria bacterium
ACCGGATCAAATCTAACCTCCTGCCATTTAGCAGAAGGAAAATTTAACGGCACAGTCTTTTATGGCTGTAATCTTTTGCATGCGAATTTGGAATATGCCGTCTTCACACGCGCTGATTTCCGTGGTGCGGATTTAACGGGCGCGAGTTTAACTGGTGCTGATATGTCATCGGCAGATTTGCGCCAAGGAAAAGTTGCCCAACTTCCAGCCCGGCGAAGCTTTACAGAGAATTATAACCCGGACTCAGACTCACCCGCGCGTACCGTCTTTCATGGCGCGAAATTAAATGAGACAAATATGGGGGGTGTGCGCGCCGCTCATGTTGATCTGAGCAATACCGACATGCGCAACGCACGTGTTGTTGATGCCGATTTATCATACGCCGATTTAAATGGTAGTAATTTATCAAACGCAACGGTTTCAGGATCACGTTTTGATGAAGCCAATCTAAAAAACACTGTTTTGACGGATGTTATTGATGATTCAAACCGCTGGACATCCTCATTAATTTTAACTGGCGAGCCCAAGGAAACACCTTACGCTTCTGATCTTGACTTATCTGTCTCAACCGATGAGTTGGAGAGCATGTTGCGCGAACATGCACGGTGGATTCAGTTTTCGGGCAAGCAAGGAAAACAACTTGACCTTTCGCGCCGTGATCTGCGCCCGATGAGAGAGCTTGGCCGTTACGCGCTCACTATGGTGCGTATTAATGGCGCAAGTTTTATGGGACTGATGATGGCAAATGCGATGATGCAAAGCTCCACTTTTGATGAATCTGATTTTCGTGATTGTGACTTAAGCGGCGCCGACTTACGGGGAAGCAGTCTTAAAAATTGTCAAATGATGCGCGTGAATTTATCACATGCCAATTTAACATCTTTGATGATTCCGTCCCAAGACCGGACGGTGACTTTTCAAACCAGCCTCGCGGGAAGCGATTTGCGTTATGCGAACCTAGAGGGGGCAAAGCTGCGTGGTGTTGATTTGAAAGGAGTTGATCTTTCTTATGCGCGTTTGTGTTACGCAGACCTGCGCGATATTGATTTAAGTCAAACACAGCTTGAAAATGCCGATCTTACCGGCGCAAAAACTTCTTAAAATTTGGCCTTATTTTTCCTATACTGATCCATGCCAATCATTCGCCATCTGCCCGAACATCTTGTCAACCAAATCGCCGCCGGCGAGGTGGTTGAACGCCCCGCATCAGTTGTTAAAGAGCTGGTTGAAAATGCGCTCGATGCGCAAGCTACATCGATTCTTATTGATTTGCGCGATGGGGGGAAAAGTTTTATCAGTGTACGCGATAATGGTAAGGGAATGGATGCAACAGATCTTCAAAACTGTATTCAGCGTCATGCCACATCAAAATTATCAGATGATAATCTTTTCGCCATCTCACATTTGGGATTTCGCGGCGAAGCCCTTCCCTCTATCGCCTCTGTCAGCAGTATGGAGATCACATCCCGCACAGCAGACTCAGAGCACGCATTAAAAATCAGTATTGAAAATGGAATAAGCACCAACCTACTCCCCACCGCGGGTGATATTGGCACATCTGTTACAGTTAGAAATTTATTTCACCTTATTCCGGCACGCTTAAAATTCCTGAAAGGCACAAATACAGAATATGCGGTCACAAAAGATATTCTTTATCGCCTCGCAATGGCACATCCCACCGTGTCTTTTCGCCTCACCCATAATGGTGTTGTTATTTTTAATTATCAAACCCCTCCATTATTGGGTCAACAAGCGCAAGATCAACGCATGCGTGATGTTATGGGCGATGATTTTGTCGAAAATTCCCTTCCTCTTTCCGCTATGCGCGAAAATTATCACCTGTATGGCCGCATTGGCCTTCCCACATACTCAAGCGGCACGGCTCAAGATCAATTTCTTTTTGTAAATCAACGCCCGGTCAAAGATCGCTCTCTTTTGGGTGCATTACGCGCCGCTTATAATGATGTCATGCCCCGTGATCGTTATCCATCGGCCGTTCTTTTTCTTACACTTCCACCCGATCAAGTTGATGTGAATGTTCATCCCGCAAAAACAGAAGTGCGTTTCCAAGATCAAGCCGCAATTCGTGGATTGATTGTCAGCAGTATTTTGCATTGCCTTAAAAGTAACGCACTTCCCGTTAATCAAAATCTAAACACCGCTTTGTTTGAAAAATTTACACCCTCCGCACCACAAAATTTTTTAAACTCACCCAACTCTCTGAATCCGAACGGTGGTGCGGCTACATATTTTTATGAGCCAGATAATAATTATCAGCACCGCACACTCAATATGCCCACTGCTCAGAGCTATCAAATCAATGACAATGGCGAATCAGAGAAACAATTATGGCCATTGGGTGCGGCGCGCGCACAAATTCATGAGAATTACATCATCAGCCAAACATCTGACGGCATTGTGATCGTTGATCAACATGCGGCACATGAACGTTTAGTTTATGAAGCTTTTAAAGCACAAATCTATAAAGGAAAAATCGAATCACAATCTTTTTTAACACCTGAAATTATCAATCTTGATGAGGCTGAGTGTAAATTAATCCTTGAGAAGCAGGAGTTTTTTGTCCAGTGCGGCTTTCATATTTCTTCTTTCGGAGCCGATGCCATCGCGGTTAATAGCCTTCCCCTTCTTCTTGTGGGACGCTGTGATCTTGCTAAACTTTTTCAGGATATTTTGAGCGCGTTGCATGAACAAAAACCTATCACACATGTCGAAGATAAAATGAACGAAGTTTTATCGCGCATGGCGTGCCATGGGTCGGTACGTTCGGGGCGGCGTTTATCGATTGAAGAAATGAATGCTCTCTTGCGTCAGATGGAATCAACGCCGCTGGCGGCGCAGTGTAATCACGGCCGCCCCACTTTTATTACACTATCACTCAAAGAGATTGAGAAATTATTTGGACGGCGTTAAAGTTTTAAAAATAAAATCAGCCGCGCCGAAAAAGGCAGACTGTGCCGCTCTTTTTTTCTCCTGATCCGGTGAGGCGCCATAAAAATCCTCATTATAAATCTCTGCTTTAACGTCATCTTCCAACATCACTGCTGTGACCAGCTCAGCTTTCGTTATAAGTTGGTACATAAAAGCCAGGCTTAGGAAGATGGAACCCGTTTCTTGAACCAAAATTTGTAAACACGTAAAAGAGACGATATCCATTCCTTCTAAAATACTTCTTAATTGATCATGAATGTATGACGACTGCGGATGCATCACCAATCCCCTCGTCACAGAAATATCCCAAGAGAAAAACTGATTCAGTTTTTTAAGTACATCACCCCAAATTTCTTTCTGCCTCCGACCCAAGGGCGTATCATCACCAGTGTGATAGCATAAAAGATCTGTATCAATGTATGCCAAAAGTTCTTCTGTAACTGAACCTCTCACGCGCGGGGCAATATCTTGCGCCGTCATCAAAATTTGTGTCAGCGGCATTGTTTCAGGAGAAATGAACTCCCCTTGGTTCTGCCACTCTTGTAAAATTGGGGGAACAAAATGATCATTGTGAATAATAAATAGATTTTTTTGTGGAGTTCGAATGGGCTTACCATCCAATAAGATTGTATGGCCTTGGGAATTTTCTTGTTGTGTAACAATTTTATAAAAACGTTTCATGGATTTTTATTTGATGTACATTTCAGATTAAAACGAGAAATATCAAAAACTTCTGACGCTTCCAGACCGTAAATCTCAATATTGGCACGACCATTATCCAATCCCCTGATCCTCAAAAACGAGCAATCATGATCAGTGCCTTCAAAAGCAAACCAGAATGCATCGGGTGACACATAATAATCAAAATTTGTAAAAGGGATTTCTTGGGATAACCCACCGCCATTGATTACCACAGATTTACTCTGATTGATTACCTTATAGTGAATTTTATAAACACCGACATCCAGATTAATTTCAGGTTGTGTGATGTGATAGCTTGGACGAAACCGCCCCTCTAAGCGCGTCAAAGGAATGGTGCCTTTGAGGACGTCCTTACCCAAAAAACCATTAAAAGTAAAAATACCAGAATCAAGAATCGCTGCATTCTCGATAAATAAAGGAAGATTTGTAAGAATAGCAGGCGGGACACGCAAATTTTCAAAGCGAAGTGATTCGATATAAGGCCGCCCCAAAAATAAATCCCAAAATCCGTAGCTGATCGCAAATTTTTCTACAGTGATATTGGAGCTGGTCACCCCATTCACCTCAAAATGAAATTGTGGGATGATATTAAATTCCTTCAGCTCAGTAATAATAACCGGCTTTTTAACAAGCTCCGACAATGCGGCCTCAAGACCTTTTTTATGCGCGTCTGTCTTGCCTGCTAAAAAATTAAGTGAGAGAAAGAAAAAAAATCCGACAAAAAGAACCAAAAGAAAAAGACGAACGGTCCATTTTACAAGAGGCGATTGTGGTTTTTTTTCAACCGGCGGAAGATACATGGGTCTGATCCTTCTTTTGAAAAGGGTCGTCAACATCAACGGGAAATTGAAAAGCTTGCCAACTTTTTATCAA
>JAIXWE010000049.1 GCA_027482195.1 Alphaproteobacteria bacterium
GGTGTAAGCGAAGGCCAGTTCGAGCGGCGTATTGTCGGTTGCCGCGTCGATCAGAGCGGTATCGGCAAAGCGCACCTCAATATTTCCGGTCAGCGCCGCGATGGTGGGATCCGCGCCATCGATCTTGCCGTCCGAACGGATGGTTTCAATCCGCTCCAGGTTGTTGCTGTAAGTCAGCTGAGCACCCGTAACGTTTCCGAGCTGCACGCCGTCCTTTTTGATCGAACCCTGGAATTGGTTGAAGCGCGTTAACGTGGCAACGGTGGGCGTGCCGCCGCCCGTGGTCGTATTGTCGGTTTCGCCTTGCGCGATGCAGTTCAGCGTGGCGTTAGCCGCACCCGAACGAGCAAAGTTCAACTGCGCCGAATTCACACGCACGCCAGCTTCCGTGAAGAAGATCGGAATTTCTGGCATACCCACTTCCAGAGCGATGCTAGGCAAGCTGGCTGCTCCGGACACAAAGGTATGCGTGTAAGGCCCTGCACCCGTGGTGGTCGGCGCGCCAAGAAGCGCCTTCAGCCAATGGCCGAAGTTGCGTAAATCAACGGGGACGACCACGTTGCCTTCCACGCGAATGACATCGCGGATCGGCTGCGACGGGTCACGGCCTTGGCCCAGCAGATCGGACGCGATCAAACCCTGTTCGGAGCCGAGTTCCGACGATACGAACGGGAATTTGATGTAGTTTCCGGTCGGCGGGGTGCCGTAAACGGTTTCGAATTTGCCCAATAGCTGGGCATTGGCACCGTATGCACGAGCCATGTTTTCCTCCTAAGGTTTAAGTTAAAATTCAGCCAAGCGGATCGGCTGTGACGTAGATAATTTCGAGCGGGATGATCGCGCCCTTGATTTGCGGAGATCCTTCGATGGCCAGCATGTTGGTATCCGGCGCTTGCGGCGTGATGCGGTCGCAAAGTCCACCAAGCGTTCTGTCACCCGCAATGGCGATGGAAATTTTGCGGAACAATCCGTCGAGGGCGAGATCGCGCGTGGCTTGATCACCTTTTTGCACAACAGCTTCGACAAGCGCGCGGTGCTGCCAGTAATAAGAAACTGGCGAGAGCAATGTTTCAGGCTCACCTGGATCGCCGTCACGGAATATAATCAAACCACCGTCCGGTATTTTCTCCGGCAGGGCTTCGTTGCGCAGCACTTTGGCATCGCTGATCGTTTGCAGGCGCGCGAACAGCGCCTGCAGGATGGCTTCTCTTTCGGTCATGACTTTTCCTTTTCATCTGGCCAGCTTGCTGTAACAAGTGACGGCAAACGGTCGATCCACTTCTTGGCAACGCTGTCGATGTCGAAGCGTTTCTTGAGTTGCGCCTGCGGGACGAGAATAAACATGACGACGGTCGTTAAACCGCGTCCCGTTTTCTTCGCTCGGTCGCTGGCAACCCGTGCTTTGCCTTTGCTGGTGATGCGGAAATCATCCGCAACCAGTAATCCCACACGCCGCGCACCTTTCGGCGGTACATAGCGAAGCGGAATTCCAGCCTCGGCAAAATCAGCAGGCGTAAGCTTTCTATTTTCACGCCGCGTGACGTATTGCGTAGGGATTGCCAAAAACCGTCCGCGCTTACTACGGATGGTCGTCCCGTAAGCAAAGGCACCGATAATTTCTGGTGCCTTGGTATAAACAAAACCAGCGGCATTCATACTCATACCGCCTTTGGGATAAAGATCGCCGCGCCATGTTTTGGCAAGACGATCACCAAGGCCAGCGCCTGTGACTTGGCCGCGTAATTCGTTTTTCAAACCATCAGTGGCTTGGCGCACGCCGCTGCCCACTGCCTTTTCCGCCGCCTTGACTTCGGCTGCCATCATGGCTTTCAGGTTTCCCTGTATGGCGGCATTAAGACGCATAGGCATCCACGCTCAGCACAAGCCCATGCTGATCTTTTACAGGTTCACCTTGAACGATATAGGTCTTGCTGCCCTTAATGATCTGGTGGATTTTCTTGGCAGGATCCAAAACACTTAACCGAACCTCAAACAGATTTGTTTCCATCTGTACTTTTGAATCCAGAAAATCGACAACCTTGTCAGGGAAACGATGCACAACGACTGTCTCCAGCGTTGTGCTATCGTCAAAGACCAGCTGTGCCGTCTGCCCAAACGTGGCAAACAGCACATCGACCGCTTTTAAGGCTGCATCCTGAAAGCTCATTCTGCGCCGCCATTCTCCTCAGCCTGTTCTTTTTGATAAATCTCCCATGCCTCATCACGCTGTGTAGCCGTAATATTGGCATCGAGTAGATCTTCAAGAGCATCAACATTCGGTTTGCCGTTTTTGCCAAAGTCTTTGGCAGGATCCAGCGCCGAAATCGCATCAACAATATCCTCTAAAGTTGGATTGCTTTGCGTGCTGGGCTGTTTCGCTGCGGGCGGTGTGGGGTCTTCTTTTTGATACGCTTCGGCAAAGCCACGCGCAATCAAGCGTTCGGCCTCTTCATCCGAGAGATCAACAAGAGAAGGTGGCAAGTGCGCTTTACCATTTGCAACCAGCGTAATAAGTGCTTTGACTTTCATGGCTTCCTCCTTAACGAACCGTGGCGCAGAAAGATGCATTCGGGCGGTAAGGCACAATCAGCGGCGCCGATTGCAACAACAACCAGCGCACGGCAGGATCTTCCTCCAGCCACGATTTCGAGAAATAGCGCTGCGCCCGATAGCCAGCTTTCTCATCCTGAATAGCACCATAGCAGCGCGTGCCTTCAAGCTGTCCGGTGCTGCCCACCAGCACGGTGTAATCAGGCAAGAGTTTCTGGACGACATCATTGTCATCGACGTAACGGTCGTTATAAACCCAGAAATCCAGATCGCCGATTGTACCGACATAGCGTGCAAGCTCATTCCCCTGGCCAAAAGCAATCGGCCCCAGCGAGAGGTTTGTGCTATCAGCAATCCGGCGGATATCGAGCAGCTTTTCAACCTTTGGATCAGACTTGAACACGCGCCAGGCTAGCGTATCCATCACCACCGTGCGGCCAACAGCACCTGATTTTTCCTGAATAAGAGCGACCCAATCCTCAAGATTATCAAGCGTACTGACACCTGTTTCACCCCAGCGGCTGCCACCCGTAAGAGCCACCGTTAAGGCAGCGTCACGTTGGAAATCAACCACCACGGTGGGGTAATTATCTCCACTGACAGTGATTTTACCCGTGCGCAGGGCTTCGGAGGCCATGACTTCCTCACGCCGCGTCAGGTTTTCAAGCTGCTTGGTGAGCGTGCGGTTGATATTCGCCTCAAGCCGTTGTTGGGGAGTCAGCGTACCACCAATTTTCTCACCGATTGACCGTTTGAAAGGCCGTGTTGGATCAAAGCGGCGTTTGTCTTTGGCATAGGCAGGCTTGAAGCTTTTAGTGGTGAAGCCTTCATCATCCACCACCTTGCCAGCCACCAACGGCGAGACAAAAGGTGTCAGTTTGGGCTTTGATTTATCAATATCGAAGTGGATTTCTTCGGAATCCTCCGTTTGCTCTTGCCCGAAGAAAACATCAAGCAAAAACGAACTTGGACGATCCAAGCGTTCCACAACTTTACTCAAGACATGCGTGTTAAAAATATCGATAGACATAGATGCTCTCCTTTAGGCGGTTTGGTTTTTACGAAGGAAGATGCTCTTGGCGCGCAGAGCGATGCGGATGCCGTCCAGCGTGTGGCCAGCACCCAAAGTCAGGGCGTTTTCATTGAACTCGCCACTGAAATAGACAATCGCCTGAGCATCGGCACTCGCGGCATTCGCCTTTTCGGCCAAGATAGCGTCTGGCGTTTGCGAGCCGTCCGAACTGGCCGACGCGCTGAGCTTGAATTTGCCGTTGGCGGTGATGCGGCCAAGCACTGTGCCTTTGGCAAGATCAGCCCCAGCAGCGATGGTGACGAGTCTTTCAATGCGGGGATATTCCCCCGCCAGTAAATTGTCGGGCTTGTATTCGCCCTGATTGGTAAAGCCTTCTGTGCGTGTCATTTTTATCTCCTTAAAGGTATGGGGTTAAACGGCAGAAGCGATGCGGTTTGCCACCGCATCAATATCGTTTGCTGCATCATCGCTTGCGGGTGTGATGGTAGGGTTCGGGATACTGGCCATCACACGATCAAAAGAACTGGTTGCCATTGCTTTTTCTGGTGTGGCGCAGGCCAGAATATGCTGAGCTTCCACCGCACTCATTTCTGTGTGCAGCGCAATCTCAAGCGCGAGCTTTTGACGCTCTGCCGCTTCTGGCATGGCAAGAATGCTTTCCAATCGGTTACGCTCTGCCTTTGCGCCTTCCTGCCTGATCTGGCTGACAAGGCTTGGGTGTTCTTTGGTAAGTGTTTCAAGATCCATAGGTGTTTTCTCCTGTTTAGGTGTGGGTGGGTTGGCAACAAAAAAGCCCTCCAGTGGAGGGCTTTGGGGTGAGGTCGATAGTTCTTGTATCAGCTGCTCCAGACTGCCGACCCTGTCAGCCAGACCAGCTTCTACGGCGCGGGCGCCGATCATTACATCGCCGCCACCGTAATGAGTTTGCACGATTTCTGGTGCAACATCGCGGTTGCGAGAAATCGTACTAATAAATACATCGGCCATGCTATCGATCCTTAGCTGCAGGCGCGCACGGCCTTCATCAGTTTGCGGGTCAAGGCGCTTATGTGGGCTTTGCGAGGATACAATCTCTACATCTTCGCTCTGTTTTCCTGATTTGCCGCGATACATACCAACAACGCCAATCGATCCCAGCGCCGATGTGTCTGAGACCACAATTTCATCTGCAGCCGAGGCAATCCAATACGCACCCGATGCCGCATCACCAGAGGCATAAGCCACCACCGGCTTTTTACCCCGCGCGGCATAGACCATGTTGGAGAGTTCCGACACGCCATTAACTTCCCCGCCAGGAGAGTCGATATCGAGAATGATCCCTTTGATCTGCGGGTTTTCCAGCGCAACGTTAAAATCACGGGCGATCAGTTCATAGCTTGAAGCGCCGCTGATAGCCGTGAATAAATTCGCGTAGCGAAACAGCGGCCCTGTGACGGGGATAATAGCCACACCATCGCGTTCGATCACACTGTAGGTGTTTTGCAGATTGCGCCCCAATTTGGCGGCCACCGCCTGCGGGCTTTCATTCTCGCGCGCAGCGATTTCAAGAATGGTTTGTAGAGCGCTTTCCGTGATCGCCCACGGTTCACCCGATAGTCGGTTCCAGATTTTCATGGTTGTGGTTCCTCTGTATTATCTTCGGTTGTTGTCATGATGCTGTTGGTGTCGTTAATCGTCAGACCAAGTTCTGTGATCTTGGCTTTCTCGCGGGCAAGTTGTTCCAGCACTTCTTCCCAATCCAGCCCTTGGCTGGCACATTCATCTTCAAGTGTGGAAAGCCCGATTTGCATGCGAAGCTGTGCAGCCTTGGCTTCCTTGACGGGATCCACCCAGCCACGGCCAGGGCCGATCCATTTGCACCGTGTCCAGGCAGCGCGGCGTTCATAAAAATCCGGTGCGTCAATCACACCGCGATTAATGGCTTCTTCCAGCCACAGCTCATAAACGGGCTTTGCCCAATAGGTCGCCATCCATTGGCGGCGTGCATTGAAGTATCGCCATGCTTCCAGAAGCGCCGCCCGCGCACTGGAATAATTTGTCTTGCTGAAATCCTTCATCAGCAATTCGAATGGGATATTCAGCCCCGCACCGATATGGCGCAGGACGTTCTCCACAAACTGCCCGTAACCGCTGTTCGGGCGGCTCGGCGTAAATGGCGACACCTTATCACCTGGGAACACAGGAATGATCGATCCACCCTGCAGCTTAATATCCCATTCATTGCGAGCGGCCAGATAATCCTCAACCGACCCGCCAAACATCTCGCCAATAGCTTCACCATCCAGTGGTGTTTCGATAAAGGCCGCAATCATGGCATTGACCACCGCCGCCTGCAGCTCCGACCGCTCGTAATGATCGAGCATTTTGAACATTGGCATGATGGAGGTCAGCAGTGGCTTACCGCGATGCTGGCCAGTGCGTTCTTTATCATGCACATGCAAAACACGTAGCCGCCCAAATTGTGTGCGCACAGGCACACGCAACCATTCTTCGCGGTCTTGCCCATAACCGATATAGGCATCGCCTGGATGCGTCTTGCGGATATGATAAGCGACCGCCGCGCCATACGCATCAATCTCAATCCCAGAGCGGAGTGTTTTACTATCTTGCACGCCAGCGGGGTTTGAAAGCCGGTCGGCTTCAATCATCTGAATGGTCGTGGCATATGAAGCCCCGCGCTGATCCAGCCATAAGGGCAATGCCAAAGCCTCGCCGTTAATCAAACTTGCACGAAACACCAGCGCGGTCATGCCGTGGAATGTCAGCGCATTGGCTGCATCACAGGCCGTACTTTCTGACCAGGCACGCCATTCGCTTTCTACCCCGCGCGCCCAATCATCCGCCCATTCCTTGGTTTTACCAAGGGCGCGATAATCAGGAATAGAGGCAAGGCGCAATCCCGTGCCGATGACATTATCGACCAGCGTTTGTATGGCACCCGCCGCCACACCGTGATTACGGGTCAGATCCCGCGAGCGTGAGACCAGCGTTGGGAGTTCGGAAAGTAAATCACTATCTGCCGATCCCAAAAGCGGCATCCAACTGGCCAGCTCCCGCGCACGCAAGGAGGCCGCCCGATGCGCCGTGTCACTCGCCTTAAAGCGTAGACCCGACTTCATCGGTTGGCCGGATGAATCCAAAAGTTGAACCATTCTTGCGTCCTTAAAAACTTGTGCGGATAATGCCGCGCCGCGCGCCACCCTTTGTGCGGGAGATCTGTAATTCCAGCTCATTGATATACCGCTCCAGCGCTTCAACATTGGAAGCGGTATAGGTTGTGCTGCCATAGCCTTGCAGGCTGACCGATACTTCCTGTGTACCCGTGAGCAGGCGATGCCGCGCTTCTTTGGCTTGCACCAGTCTTGTTTCAAGTTCGAGCAGTGTTTCGGTCATTCCTATTCCTCATAGATACGGATCGTCCGCCCGCACTGTTTTGCGCGGGGCAACATGCGTCCGTTTTTTGGTTTCTGGTTTTGCTGGCGTTGCTTTGGCCTCAAGGGTCACAGGCAACTCCACCCCGCGCGTCGGGGTTTCTGCGGCCACACCGAGAGACACCTCCAGCGACCGCCATTTGAAATCACTCATCCGATCCAGACCGTAAATGCTGGCGGCGGCGCGGGCATAGACACGGCAATCCAGCGCTTCGTTGTTGCGGCTTGGGTCTTTCTCCCATGTCGCCTGCGGAAAACCACGATGCACACGGATCACGCGCCGTTCTGCCGTCAGCTGCTTAAAATACTCCTCGCCATATTGCGGGAAGTGACAGCTGCCAGGCGGGAATGTTACGCCCGCTTCCAGATCCTTATCGGTCGGCCATTCCAGTTTCAGCCAGCGATACAACTCCATCTTGGCCACGGGGCCAGAGACGTTCCAGACCCTGAGGCCACGGCGTTTGCCGCCCGTATCAGCCTTACCAACGCTTAAAATCAGTGCCGTATTGCGGTCTTGCCCTTTAACAGCCACCACCGTGCGCGGCTGGCTGGCGCGTGCGCCATTCCCGCCCCAGACGGCCTGCGGATGGTTGCGTACAAAGCCGTACACATCCTGTGTGGCATAACCGCTATCCACCGCCATAACGCGAATGGGCATGGTTTGCCCAGCGACATGTGGCCAGTCGCGCTGAAGGACTTCCGTATCCAGCCGTCGCCAAACATCGGGCCGCGCCGTATCACCGTCGAGTACGATATAATCAACCGACCAGCTTTCCTTGTTGCGGCCCCAGGCAACCACTTCGCATTCAAGGCGATCCTTCTGCACGTCCACACCTGCGGTGAGGAATAACCCGCCCTGCGGCACCACACCTTGGGCGTAAACGTCCCGCCGTTCATAGATACGTTGCCATTCAGGCGCCTCCGAGGATTCCTCGTAAGGCTCTCCCAGCACCGTATTCACAAAACCTTTCATCAGATCAGGGTTGCGCTTGGCATCCTCAAACATCACCGCCGCATCCCCCCACGAAAACCAGCCGATGGGGCTGTAAAGCGACGATAGATGGTAACCAATCGTGCCGTCTTGGCTTTCATCCGTTGCCCGCCATTCGCCTTTGGCCAGCATGACGGTTTTGTGGTGTTCCTCAATCACATGGCCGCAGCTCTCACAGGCATAGGCCGCCTTTTGTGGTTCGTTTTCCGGCCAGCGCAGTTGAGTGAAGCGCAAGGGTTGGAAATGTCCACATTCAGGGCATGGCACATGAAAAAACCGCTGATCGCTTTTCTCAAACTCACGCTGAATGCGCGATAGTCCTTTGACGGTCGGCGTGCTGACCATGAAAACTTTCCTGCGGCGTTTGAACGTGGCCGAGCGTCGCTCTGCCAGTAAAATGGGGTCGCCTTCGCCATCGACATCTCCTGGATAGGCATCAATCTCGTCCATAAACAAATAGCGTGCAGGCATGGAGCGCAGCCCCACAGCCGAATTTGCCCCCGTCATGATGAGCAATCCGCCTAGAAAATCCTTGCTCAGGATCGTATTACCGCTATCCCGTGACCGCGACGGCTTCACCCGCTCGCGCAGTTCCGGCACATCCTGCAGCAACGGATCAACCCGCTGTTTGGAATGACGCTTGGCCAATTCCACTGTGGGCGCCACCGCCATCATCGGCCCTGGGGCGATGTGAATCACATACCCAATCCAGTTATTGCCGCATTCTGTGCCGCCGACTTGAGATCCTTTCATGAACACAATCCGCTGCTCGCTTGCGACCGGCGAGAGCTTGTCCATTATCTCCTTTAAGTACGGCGTGCGGGCGGTGCGCCAGCGGCCAGGTTCGGCGGCGGATTTTGCCGAGAGCAATCGGTATTGATCCGCCCATTCCGAAACCAGCAGAAACGGGTCAGGCGTAATCGCCGTGCGCCACCAGATGTCAATTTCAAAACTGTCATACGCGCCATCATGCTGTGTCGAGTTTGGCATCCCCAAGTTCATTCAGATGCTCCCGCACATAGCGCTCCAAAATCATGTGCAAGCCATGCTCATCCACCTGTAGCTCTGCGGCCATTTGTGACGACACACGGGCTGGCCAGTTCACCCATGCGTCCCTGAATTCTCGTCCCAACCGGAAAATCTGTGCCTTGACCTGATCTTTATTGACCAGCTGGCCTTTCTTTTCCTGTAGCCGCAGCCTCGCCAAATGCGCTTTGGCAATCTCATGCGCCGTACGTGCTTGGGTGAAGCTATTCATGCCTTGCGGAGCGCGGCCATTCTCACTCAAGGTCTGGCGTACGGATTCCATCGCTGCATTCGGATCAACATCCTTTATGGCTGATGGGTCATGCCGCTTGGTGTGATCGGTATTTGCCTCCCACGCCGCATCGGCCTTGGCGACATCAATCGATCCGTCTTTTTCTGGCACAATGCGCCCCGTGCGGATCGCCTTGCGCACGGCATTATCCGCCACTCCGCGATGGCGGGCATAAGCACGAATGGAGAGTCCCATAGTTCCTCAATACTCAAGCACGTTCGGCTTCAAGTTCAGAAAAACTCTGTCCCGTGGCCGCCAAGGTTGCAGCTTTGCCTGTAAATTCCTGCCAGCGTTTGACAATCACATCGGCGTATTTGGGTTCAAGTTCAATCAACCGCGCGCGCCTGCCGGTTTTCTCGCAGGCGATCATGGTGGTGCCAGATCCGCCGAACGCATCCAACACAATATCCTTGGTCTTACTGGAGTTATGCAGGGCGCGTTCCACCAGCTCGACCGGTTTCATGGTTGGATGCAGATCATTCTTGGCAGGCTTGTTCACAAACCAGACATCACTTTGATCCCGTGCGCCGCACCAGAAATGCTCATTGCCGTTCTTCCAGCCATAAAGGATCGGCTCATACTGCCGCTGATAATCCGACCGCCCCAACGTGAAGGTATTTTTCGCCCAGATGATAAAGGTTGACCATTTGCCGCCTGCATCGGTGAAGGCGTTATACAGCGTGTGCAATTCAGATGACGACATGCAGATATAGAGAGCACCTTTGTTCACCATCATCAGGTTGGTGCAAACGTCATACAAAAACGCACCAAAATCATCACCCAGATTGTCGTTCTGGATCGGACGTGATTTACCGCGCATCTTGTCTTTGGCCGAGTTGGCGTAATTTACGTTATAGGGTGGATCGGTAAAGACCATGTCCGCCAATTCTTCTCCCAAAAGGGTTTGATAGCTGTCAATCAGCGTGGAATCACCACATAGGATTTTATGATCACCGCAAATCCAAACGTCACCTATAACGCTGACAGGATTTTCGGGAACTTCAGGGGCGGCATTTTCATCGGTCAGGCCTTCAGCACCTGATCCATCATCCAGCAATTCATCCAGCTCATCCTCATTAAACCCCAGGAGAGCAAGATTAAAATCTTCCCCTTCGAGAGATTGCAATTCCTGCCGCAGCAGATTTTCATCCCATCCTGCATTCTCCGTGATTTTGTTGTCGGCAATGATCAGGGCACGGCGTTGGACATCGTTTAGATGTTTAAGACGAATGACAGGGACTTCCTTAACACCCAGCATACGCGCTGCCATCACACGACCATGGCCAGCGATAATCCCGCCATCATCACCAATCAGGATCGGGTTCACAAATCCAAACTCAGTCATCGATCCTGCAATCTGCGCCACCTGATCATCCGAATGCGTGCGGGCATTACGGGTGTAAGGGATCAAATGATCGACGGATAGATATTCGACATGCAAATCAAGCGTATTGGTCATTCTGAGTATTCTCCATCTGTTGTTGCGCGTGCATGAGATATGAGAGTGCGCCACGCATATGCGGCAGCCAGCGGCACGACACCGTTTCCGCAGGCACGAATTCTGTCCACCCGATGGGCCAGCCCATCAGCCATTCGACAAATCGCGGGTTCAAGACTTTTTGGGATCCCGTCCCAGTTTCCTTCTGGCCCTGGCGGGAAGAGTGTAATGTCGCTTCCACATTCAAAGGCTTCGTGTTGCGCTCGAACTGGCTTGGCCCTGCATTGTTCTTGGCATCCTGGGTCGTCACGGTCGGCCACATGATCGCCGCCATCGCCAGTGGCGGTGTTGAAACTTGTCCCGCTTGCTGGCGGGCCTTCCAGCTTTCTGGGTTCTCGGATGATGTTTTTTGCGCCCGCGGTGTTGGCCAGACAATCTGTTCGCGCAGATTGCTGGGGCGGGATCTGCCCGCCCGCTGTCCCTCTGGCCCCAGCATTTTCTCCATCGCTTCCGACGAGCGTGGCGGCATATGATCCATCGTGTTGGGTGTTGCCCAGCTGACCGTACTCTCGGCCAGTCCGTGCTGACTGGAATTCGGGCCACGCTTCTTGAAATCCTGCGCCGTCGGTGTCGGCCAGCACATCACGGACACTTCCAATCGACTCTTGGGATTGCCTGCCGCTATCTCGCTCTGTGCCGGCCCGTTCGCTGAGGAGACACGAGCTGTCGGCCATAACGTCACTTGCGCTGCCAGTGAACTGGAACAACGGTCTGTCCGGTCGCCCATGCGTTTCAGGAATGTTTCCTGCTTCTCGCCGCTCTCCTGTGCCCTCGGCGTAAGCCAGGATGAATAATCGCTCTCGCTTATGAGGGGCACCAACTTCCTGCGCCGTGAACAAGCCTGCCTTAACGCGGTAACCCACTGATCGAAGGTCATCGTGGACTTGTTCAAATCCCAATCGTAAATGTCCACCGACGTTTTCGAAGAAACAGAATGGTGGGTTGATCTCTCGAACCACGCGAAACACATCTGGCCAGAGGTGCCGTGGGTCTTCGCTTCCTCTTTGTTTTCCTGCAACACTAAAGGGCTGGCAGGGATAGCCTGCAGTGATGCAATCCACAACGCCACGCCATGGCTTGCCGTCGAAGGTTTTAAGATTTGTCCAAATAGGCGCCGGATCCAGGGCGTTTTCTGCCATGCGCGCTGCCAGGATGGCACAGGCAAAGGCTTCGATCTCGACAAAACAGATGGTGCGAGCATTTGGCTGCGCCACGCGGAGTCCAAGGTCGAGTCCCCCGACGCCGGAGCACAGGGACAAAATGGTAAAGGGACGTGGATCCACACGGGATTTCCTTGATCGTTTTTCAAAGTTTTATTTCAGGGTGCGCGCCGTTCAGGCGGCTGGGTGCGCAGATGAGTGCGCGCGGGCGGGTGCGCGGCAAAAGCCCCTGTAAAGCCGCCGTTTTGGCAACAAACGGGCAACCACCGCGCACCCAGAAAAAATGGCTATCGCTAAAAAAGTCCTGCGCCTTTGCCCGCCGCATTGGTTTCAATCGCCGGAAGTACCTTTTTTGAGATGAGGGGATCAAAACAAAAGGCCACGCGGTTGGCGTGGCCTTGAAAGAAAGGTGCTTTGAAATCACTTGGGACGTATCGCGATGCTAGTGATCAGAGTGCCAAAAAATGTTCGCTCTGTCCGCATCTTTTTTGTTCGGACGTTCTATTTTTGATTGCCGAAGTTATTACTACCCGCGAGATCAAAAGCATAGGCAAAGGCGGCTGGGTCATAATACTCACGGAAGAGTTTAATCTTGCCGTTTTCAACATGGAATAAACCGCCATAGGTTTGCTTGTATACTCGCCCCGTGGGTATAACATCAACCTCACCCTTGTACTCCGCATACACAAGCTCTGGGTCTTGCATGCTGTGCATGATTAAGGCCTTGGTGAAGTTGGCCTTGCCGCTAATTTCTGGCCACGCGCCGTAATGCTTGATCAGATTAGCTTTGCCCTCAACCTTTTTTGGAAACCCTTCAGGGGAGTAAGGCATATCCTGCACCGCATCGTCGGCCCAGACATTCGCAAATTTTTGAATGTCTTTTTCTTCCAGGCTGGTCAAAAAATCACGCACAACTTGTTTAGTTTGCTGGCGCTTGATGTAAGACACAGGGTCAGCTTTTGCGGCCTCAGTGGCTAACCCAAGAACATCGCGACTGCCTGTTTCTTTGCCTGCCAAAAATACCATCTCAGTAATCAGCCAATTGCCATCGTAATTAATGAGCCGATACTGATAGCTGCCGCTAATCTGCCAGTGCTTGCCAGCGATGTAATGGTCAGCCACAACATCGGCAGTCGCAGAGGCGTTTCTACCTTTTACCTCAGCCTTGATATTCGAAAGATTATGGCGTGTAGCATCAAAACCAGGGAGCAATCCTGCCCATGCCGTCATCAGAGCCTGTGGGCTTTTAAGTTCTGCTTCTCCACCAAAGGCGGAGGTGTAGTCCACCTTAACCTCCGGTGCGAAGAGTTTTTCCAAAGCTTCGAACTCATGACCATCAGCAAGTGTTGCGACTGACTGAATAGCAGTCTCAATTTTAGCAACATCGCTTGAGGCAGAAGCATTGACAGGGGATAAGATCATCAACATAGCAAGTCCTCCATAAATCAGGGTTTTCATTTTTTCCTCCCTTACTGTTTTTGATTGAAGTGGGAGACGGCCAGGCTTGCAGCCTCGGCCACAATCTCTGGCTTGTCGTAGAAATCAAACTGCGTGACGTTATCGAGCATCACCAGCTTGGCATGTACGCCTGCCTTTTCTGCGAACTCTTTAGCCCCTTGCGGGATAGCAGCAGCCTCGGAATGCACCAGCAGCACTGGCTTGTTGAGTTGCGCGGCATATTGAATGCCATCAAAACCTAACCATTGTGGCCATGAGGCGGTATTGAACTTATTGTCAAACTCCGTAATTGCACCACGCTTGGGGTCTGTGTAATAGCCAGCAAAATTCATGATTGCTGTTTTATCGGTTTCCGAGGCGGCAAGTACGATTTGCGGTGATTTTGATGCTTCAACCAATTTATTGATGCCTTCGGCACCGCCATAAACGGTTTCGACAATTTCCCGATCATGAAGCCATGGCGCAACCAATGTGATGGATTGGATATTAGCCGACTGTACAGCAGCACCGGCCATATAACCCGCGCTCGCGCAC
>JAIXWE010000095.1 GCA_027482195.1 Alphaproteobacteria bacterium
AGGCCACGAGCACCAATCCCGTGAACATCGCAATCCACCGATGCACAAATTGCACCGATGCATGGTTTTCAAAAAGATTAAGCCATTGCGGTGTTTTCGCCCACATTTCGGGCGGCATAAACCCATCCCCCATTTTGGGAAATTGGTTATAAACCAACCCGGCATCAAGCCCCGCGACAAACGCCCCCCACACAATCGTGACAGCCAAAAACACGCCACTGATGATTCCGAACGGGCGCAAAAATTTAGGTGGTGTCACATCAGATTTTTTCGGCGCACCGCGTGCACGATCAAAATATTGCAACGCCGTCCACAGCAAGAGGGAGTAAATAATCAACGCCAACGACAAATGCATGGCCAAGCGGTAATGGCTGACGCTTGGGCGGTCCACTAGGCCGCTTTGCACCATGAACCAACCCATAAAGCCTTGAAGCGCGCCCAACGCGAGAAAGCCCAAAAATTTTGGTTTTTCGGCTTGCTCAACCCATCCTTTGCGCCAAAAATAAATTAAGGGAAGGGCATAAACCAAACCGATCAAGCGGCCCCACAAACGATGAAACCATTCCCAAAAATAAATCTTTTTGAAATCCTCAGCCGTCATCCAATAATGTTTGACTTCGAATTCGGGGGTCGCCTTATATTTCTCAAATTCCGCGAGCCAATGCGCATCGTTTAAAGGCGGGAGCGTTCCCATGACCACATTCCATTCGGTGATGGATAGCCCGCTTTCCGTCAGGCGCGTGATCGCCCCGATGACGGTCATAGCCAAAATCATCAGGCAACAGATTAAAAGCCAAATGCCAATAAGGCGCAGTTGCGTGGTCTTCTCGGTCATAAAATTCTCTATAGACTTATTCGTTTCAGTTGCCAAATAGATTAGGGTGATTTAAGGGATAATCCATGACACAGATACACAAAGATAAAAAGATTTTTGAAACCGATGCGGTGATTGTGGGGGCGGGGCCCGTGGGGCTTTTTGCCGTATTTGAATTGGGTCTTTTGGATATCAAAGCCCATTTGATTGATATTTTAAGCCGCCCCGGCGGGCAATGTACCGAACTTTATCCCGAAAAGCCGATTTACGATATCCCGGCTTACCCCGTGATTACCGGTCAGGAATTAACCGATCGTTTGATGGAACAGATTAAACCTTTCAACCCTGTGTTTCATCTTGGGCAAATGGCGGTTGCGGTGGAAGAGCTTGCCGATGGGCGGTGGAAAGTGACCACCGATGATGACACAGAGATTACGGCGAAGGTAATTATCATTGCGGCCGGCGGTGGATCTTTTATGCCGAAAAAACCAAACTTGGCAAATTTGGAATCGTATGAAGGCAAAAGTGTTTTTTATGCGGTACGCCGCATGGAAGAATTTCGCGGTAAAAATATTGTCATCGCGGGTGGTGGCGATTCCGCCCTTGATTGGACATTGAATTTACAACCCCTTGCGCATTCCGTCACCCTTGTGCATCGCCGTGATGAATTTCGCGCGGCACCCGACAGTGTTAATAAAATGCGCGAACTTGTGGCTCAAGGCAAAGTCACCTTAAAAATTGCTGATATTACTGAACTTCATGGCGATGCACCGCTTTTGTCAGGTGTCACGTTAAAATCAAAAGACGGCACGCTTGAAACTTATGGATGTGATACATTATTGGCGTTTTACGGCCTCACCATGAAATTGGGGCCAATCGCCGATTTCGGTTTGAATGTTCATGAAAATTTGATCCCCGTTGATACGGAGAAATTTGAAACGTCCTGCCCACGCATTTTTGCAATTGGCGATATTAATTCTTATCCGGGGAAATTAAAACTCATTCTCTCTGGTTTTCACGAAGCGGCCTTGATGGCGCATGCGGCTTTCCGCTATGTTTATCCGGATAAGAAATTGCGCTTTCAATACACAACATCTTCCAGCGATTTGCATGTCAAGTTGGGAGTTGATAAACAAGATAAAGAAGACGCCGCATGACCGCACAGATTTCACCACCACCTTTAGAGATGATCGACAGTGTCGGTTTCGGTTACCGCGCCGTGTGGCGCGAACGCGCGTGGTTGTTGAAATTAATGATCATTCCCATTTTGATCAAATTTGCGTCAATGGTGTGCATTATTACCTTTGGTTTTGAAGGTGATTTTTTGATGCAGGGTCTCATCATGATTCCGTCCTTCTTTGCCGAAGGGTGGCTTTTGGCTCAGTTTTTACGTCTTTTGCTGATGGAAGAACGCTGGCCGATTGTCATGGACCGTATGCCGCAAGGGGCAGAGCTTGAACGCTTGCTTTTACGCGCGCGGGGAATTTTATCATCTGTTCTCATTTTCGTGTTGTGGAATTTATTTTTGGCCTTGGCGGTGTTTGGCATTTTCAAACTTTATGAGCATTTCGGAATTTCGATGGACCAAGTTTTGGGGCGCAGCGACACCCCGCCATCGGAAGAGGCAGTGGCAAAAATGATGCCGATCATGATCGGGATTGGCATTTTTATTATTGCCGGGTTTCGTGTGTGGTGGATGTATGTGCCGTTTGCCGTTTTGGTTGGGCCGCGCGCTTACTTAAAAGCAACGCGGGGCTTTACCCCGTCAATCCGCATGTTGGCCATTTTTTTAATGTGCTGGGCGCCGTTGAATTTATTGGCAAGTATTTTGGTGGGGCTTGTCGCCGGATTGTTCGGTGGCGTGGATGATGGACAAATTGTGCAATTTTTTATGATGTTGATTCAAGTTGTTGCGATGACACTTATCTCACTCGTCGCAACGGGTGCTTTTGCCTGGGCGTTGCGGGATTATTTGCCGCACACGCGCAAAGCGTTATCCGAGCCGAACGAGGGTCAATGAAAATTCGTGTCACAGATTTTGACGGTGTGACCCACGAGCTTGAGGGTATTGAAGGATGGCGCGTCATGGAAATTATCCGTGATTACGGTCTCCCCATTAAGGCCGATTGCGGCGGGGCGTGTTGTTGTGCCACATGTCATGTTTACGTGGATCCCGCATGGCACGATAAACTCATCGCGCCAAATGATGATGAGCAAGATTTGCTTGAAGGTGATGCGATTGGCTATCAAAATAATTCACGCTTGTCGTGCCAGATTTTGATGCGGGAAGATCTTGACGGGCTTCATGTCACCATGGCGCCGGGATCGAAGAAGGAATAATTAGTTGATTAAAAATTCTTGTCGCGCATGACGTAGCTCAGACGTGGTGATTAATTTTTGCGTGCCGACATAAACCGAATGAAGCTTGCCTTCCAATTCGCGTTCCCAAAAATTTAAAAAATCACTCAAGCGCGGATAGCGCGGGGCAACATCATAATCTTGCCAGACAAAAGTTTGTAAAAACCGCGGATGGTCGGGAAGATGATAAAGAATTTTCGCCGTCGTCAGGTGAAAACCGGAAAGTTGTGTGATCAAATTTGCCATGGTGATCCTCTCCATTTCTGCTGGCATTCTGCCGCATATGAAATTTCAGTATAGCAACAGCGGGTTAAGGGGAATTTAAAATATTTACATAATGCAAAATCTTATTGTGAAGGAGATCAGATTTGTGATGCTTCGGTTGTTTCGAAAGCGCCCTTCGCCGTCCTTGACTATTTTATCCCAAAGCATTAGATGTATTAGCACTCACAAAAGGTGAGTGCTAACAACCCCTAACTTTGGAGTGAAAACCTATGAAATTTCGTCCTTTGCATGACCGCGTTTTACTGCGCCGCGTTGAGCAAAATGAAAAAACCGCCGGCGGGATCATCATCCCCGATACGGCAAAAGAAAAGCCGATGGAAGGCGAGATTGTTGCCGTCGGATCCGGCGCGCGCGATGAGTCGGGAAAAGTCATCACACTTGATGTCAAAGCCGGTGATCGCGTGTTGTTTTCCAAATGGTCGGGTACGGAAGTGACCATCAACGGCGAAGAGCTGTTGGTCATGAAAGAGTCCGACATCATGGGCATTATCGAGAAAGCCGCTTAATCACACATCTTTAAAAAGGAGATACTCTAATGGCTGCAAAAGAAATTAAATTTAGTTCCGAAGCGCGTCGCAAAATGCTGCGCGGTGTGGACATCATCGCGGATGCGGTGAAAGTCACCTTGGGCCCCAAAGGCCGTAACGTCATTATCGACCGTTCGTTCGGCGCACCTCGCACCACCAAAGACGGTGTGTCGGTTGCAAAAGAAATTGAGCTGGCTGATAAGTTCGAAAACATGGGCGCACAGCTTGTTCGTGAAGTTGCATCAAAAGCCAATGACCAAGCCGGTGACGGAACAACAACCGCAACCGTGTTGGCACAAGCGATTGCACGCGAAGGTGTGAAAGCCGTAGCCGCCGGTATGAACCCGATGGATTTGAAACGCGGGATTGAAAAAGCCGTTGCGAAATGTGTTGAGTCGTTGAAAGCCTCAGCAAAGCCCGTCAAAACCAATCAAGAGATTGAGCAAGTTGCGTTTATCTCTGCGAATGGTGATGCGGATGTTGCCAAAAAATTGGCCGAAGCGATGGACAAAGTTGGCAAAGAAGGTGTGATCACCGTCGAAGAAGCCAAGTCATTGGAAACCGAATTGGAAGTTGTGGAAGGGATGCAGTTTGACCGCGGTTATCTCTCTCCTTACTTCGTTACCAATCCGGAGAAAATGATTTGTGAGTTGGAAAACCCATTCATCTTGTTGAATGAGAAAAAACTCTCGAACCTTCAATCCATGTTGCCGGTGTTAGAGGCCGTGGTGCAATCAGGTCGCCCGTTGGTGATCGTGGCGGAAGACGTCGAAGGCGAAGCGTTGGCAACGTTGGTTGTCAATAAATTGCGCGGCGGTTTGAAAGTTGCGGCCGTAAAAGCACCTGGTTTCGGTGATCGTCGCAAAGCGATGTTGGACGACATGGCAATTTTGACCGGTGGTCAGGTGATTTCCGAAGATATCGGATTGAAACTTGAGAACGTCAATTTGTCGATGTTGGGTCAAGCGAAGAAAATCCGTATCAGCAAAGATGACACAACCATCATTGATGGCGTTGGCAAAAAAGCGGATATCGAAGCGCGTTGCGCCCAGATCAAAGCGCAAATTGAGGAAACATCATCCGATTACGATCGCGAAAAATTGCAAGAGCGTTTGGCGAAATTGGCTGGCGGTGTTGCCGTGATCCGTGTCGGTGGTGCCACGGAAGTTGAAGTGAAAGAACGCAAAGACCGTGTGGACGATGCGATGCACGCAACCCGCGCCGCCGTTGAGGAAGGCATTGTCTCAGGTGGTGGAACGGCGTTGTTGTACGCAAGCCGTGCGCTTGATGGTCTCAAAGGTGATAATGCTGATCAACAAGCGGGGATTAACATTATCCGCCGCGCGTTGGAAGCACCGATCCGTCAGATCGTTGAGAATGCCGGACAAGAAGGTTCGATCATCGTCGGCAAATTGCTGGAACAAAAAGACAGCAATTGGGGTTACGATGCCCAAGGCGATGAATATTGCGATCTTTTCAAGAAAGGGATTATCGACCCTGTGAAAGTCGTGCGCACCGCACTTCAAAACGCATCATCTGTGGCCGGTCTTATGATCACCACCGAGGCGATGATTTGCGAATTGCCGAAAGACGACAAGCCAAGCATGCCAGCTGGTGGCGGCATGGGCGGCATGGGTGATATGGATTTCTAAGATCCATTTTATCTGCGAACAAATCTTCGATTTGCTTCGCGGCCTTAAACATTTTTCAGGGGGCGGTTTCGACCGCCCTCTTTTTTATTGCTTCAAATCAGATAAAATAAACGCATGTCTGAATCCAAACCGCCCATCGATAACCCGTTTTTACAAATTCCTGTGTTGCTGAAAGAGGCGGCATCACGCATGCCCGCCCCACTGGTGATTATTTTGGCCGTATCGGCCACGGTCGCGATTTTGGTGGGGGTTGCCTTGGAACTCGCCAAGCCCGAGGCCACAAATGCTTTTCTGCCCTTACGTATCGCGGCAAATGCGAATGTCACACTTGATGAAAGCCAGATGGTTGGTTTTTGGGGGTATCAGGACGAAAATTTGCAAATGACCCTTCAGATGCGCAATGGCGGTTTTGAATGGTTGTTGGCCAACCCCGCGAATGAATATACGCGGTATTACACACGCGGAAGTTATAAGATTGAAGGCGATGTTATCATCTTGCAACAGCGCGATGATTTTGGTGCTCCCGTTGATTTGCAACGTCTCGATGTGACGTATCTTCCAAGCACATTACGTGATGTGAATATACGTGTTTCTTTTGAAAATAATAAGATGATATGGCGCGGTGAGGGTGGTGAGATTGCGCGCCTTCCGCTTCAAGTTCAAAACATCAACGGTCTTGCCGGTAATATCACCTGGTCGAAATTATCTGACCAAACGCCGTCGATTCGCTGATGCCGGAATTGCCGGAAGTTGAAACGGTTTGCCGCGCCCTTCACCCTTTTGTGAAGGGGAAAACGATCACCGCTGTTCAGTTTCGCTCCCGCAAAATTCGCAATGTTTTAAAACCATCATGGCGCAAGCTCCTTACGGGGCAAAAAATTCATCACGTTACCCGCCGCGCAAAATATATCTTGGTTCATACCGATGATTTTATCATTCTCATTCACCTTGGTATGACCGGGGTTATACGCTGTGTTACACGTTTGGAAAAAGAGGCTTTGCAAAAACATGACCATGTCACAATTTTTTGTCACGACGGGTCAGGATTTGTGTTCAATGATGCCCGGCGATTTGGCCAGTTTGAAGTGATCCCCCATCGTTTGATGAAGGCGCATAAAGCCCTATCGTTATTGGGTCCCGAGCCTTTTGATCCGTCACTGACCGCAAAAACTTTTCATGAAAAAATGAAAGGCACGCGCGCGATCAAACTTGTGATCATGGATCAAGCGGTGCTTGTCGGGGTTGGAAATATTTACGCATCGGAAGCGTTATATCTTGCGCGCATTCACCCAACCCGCCCCGCGCAAAGTTTAACCGCGGATGAATCATCCCGTCTTTTAGGATCGATCCGCCGCGTTTTGAAACACGCCATTGAAAAGGGCGGAAGTACTTTACGCGATTTCAAGAGCGTTGATGGTGATTTGGGATATTTTCAACATCATTTTCACGTTTATGATCGCGAAGGAGACCTGTGCAAAAAATGTGTCTGTGATGTGAAACACAGTGGCGGAATTCAAAAAATAACCCAAGGGGGGCGGTCGACGTTTTTTTGCGCGACGTTACAAAAATAATCGCACAATAAAAACGCAACGGGGCGGTGGGGATAATTTTTGCGCACGCGTTTTTAAGCACGCAGTTTTGTCACTCACGGGGACGCAAGGTTCACCCGCCTATGGCCAAAAATCCAATCTTTGCAAGAAAAAAATTTTCGCTCTTTCCAGTCTCAAAAGCTTGACACTGTGCTGAGATAATGCCAAAACACATTCCACAGCACGACAGCTGATGAAAGTGTGAATAAGCCCAGACAAGACAATATTTTGGGTTTTTATTCGCAAAGTTAACGTAAGAATAAATGAGATAATAAATATGGCAAATCATGCTTCCGCAAAGAAACGCGCCCGTCAAAACCCTAAGCGCGCCACGGTTAACTCAAATCGCCGCAGCCGTTTAAAGACCTTCATCAAAAAGATCGAAGTGGCGTTGTTGGCCGGTGACATGACCGGTGCCAAAGCGGCCCTTAAAGCAGCGCAGCCAGAATTGGATCGCGCGGCGGCAAAAGGAATTCTTCACAAGAAAACGGCAGCGCGTAAAATGTCGCGTTTGTCGGCAAAAGTAAAAAATAACACATCTGTCGGCACGCAAAAGCCTGCCAAGAAAAGTGTGGCAAAAAAGAAATAAAATACAAAAGCTCAAGGTTGTTATTTCTGGTAACAGGAATGATGCCTTAAGGCTTTGTGTGTTTTTGTGAAGTTTGAACATGCATATGTGTGCATGAAACATTGTTAAGCACTTTTGAAACTCACATCGCTCTGTTCGCCGGTGGTGGGAATGAATAAAAAGCAAACAGGAAAAAACTCGGATAGGGCAAACGCGCAGATTCGAGGAGGTGTGACCGCTGGTTCGTGTGCTAAACAATCGTGAAGCTCACAGCTCTGGCGGTCTTTTAAAGAGACAAACAAAAAGTATTTCCTTGTGCCAACCCTTTTGGCGCAAAGCCCTTACTGTTGTTTGATGAGTGTTGAACTTTTTTACGTTTGGAGTTTGAGCAGAATGACGGATCTTGGGGGAAAGAAAGCGAAAATCGTATCGATGTACGGGCAAGCCTTGGCACCGGAAAGTTACGATCCGCCGCAAGCCATAAAAAATTTATGGGAGAAAGTTTATAACGATTTGCGCAGCGAATTTGGTGAGGCTGTCTTTCGCAGCTGGCTCAAGCCCATGACCTTGCAAGCTTATTATCACGGCACGTTGGAAATTTCTGTGCCAACCCGTTTCATGAAAGATTGGATTCAAACCCATTACGCGCAACGTATGTTGGAATTATGCGCCGTGTCGGATTCCGAAATCAAACGTTTGGAAATCGTTGTTGTCTCGTCCGCTTCCGTGCACGAAGATGATGCGGTCGCCGCAAAACCAATCAAGGCAAATGTCAATGAATTAGCAGAAAAGATGGATTTATCATCACCGATGGATCCACGTTTTACCTTTGACACGTTTGTTGTTGGAAAATCAAATGCGTTGGCGCATGCGGCCGCGTGCCGCGTGGTGGAATGCAATGTGCCATTTAATCCGCTTTATATTTACGGCGGTGTTGGGCTGGGCAAAACCCATTTGATGCATGCCATTGCCAATGCGTTGCGTGAAAAACAACCGCAAAAAACAGTGATGTATTTATCGGCCGAAAAATTCATGTATCAATTTGTGCGCTCACTGCGTGCGCAAGATACGATGAGCTTTAAGGAAATCATGCGCTCGGTTGATGTGTTGATGGTGGATGACATTCAATTTATCGCCGGAAAAGATTCGACCCAGGAAGAATTTTTCCATACCTTCAACGCATTGGTGGATCAGAATAAGCAGATTATTATTTCATCCGATAAGTCGCCAAGTGACATTCAAGGTATTGATGATCGCTTGCGTTCACGCTTGTCATGGGGATTGGTTGCGGATATTCACCCTTCAACCTATGAGCTGCGTTTAGGCATTTTGCAAGCAAAGCGCGCGCAATTAAACGCGGCCGTGCCGGACCAGGTTTTGGAATTTTTGGCACTGAAAGTTGTGTCCAACATTCGTGAATTGGAAGGTGCTTTAAACCGTATTATTGCGCACGCCGATGTGACCAAGGTGGATGTGACGTTGGAGACAACCCAAGACGTGCTTCAAGATTTGTTGCGCGCCCATGATCGCCGTATCACGATTGATGAAATTCAACGCAAAGTGGCGGAGCATTACACCATTCGTTTGACGGATATGCACTCCGCACGCCGTGCGCGCAATGTGGCACGCCCGCGTCAGGTGGCGATGTATTTAGCAAAACAATTGACCGCGCGTTCGCTTCCCGAGATTGGCCGCAAATTCGGTGGCCGGGATCACACAACCGTTATGCATGCCGTGCGCAAGGTTGAGGAGCTGATCGGTGAAGATCCAAGCTTTGCCCAAGATGTTGATATTTTGCGCCGGACATTGACGGGCTGAGCCGTCATTTTGCCCCGTTTTCCCATTTCCCAAAAACCGGCCAAAGAGCCGGTTTTTTTATCATGGGCTGTCGTGGATAAAGACAGGAAAGAATTGGGTTTTTCTTTTGTTTTCTGATATAAATCTTTTATCCAAAACGACATTTATAGCGAATCAGTGAGAGAAAGCTTATGAAATTCACCATCGACCGCGCCGCCCTTCTTCGTGCCCTTGGCCATGTGCAAAGTGTTGTCGAACGCCGCAGCACTATTCCAATTTTATCCAATGTTTTGTTAAAGGCTGAGAATGGAAGCCTGTCTTTGGCCACCACCGATATGGATTTGGAAATCACCGAAAGTTTGGCGGCCGATGTCACAAAAACCGGTGCAACCACTGCGCCGGCTGTGACCTTGCACGATATCGTGCGCAAATTGCCCGACAATAAAGTTCAAATTGAACTCGATCCTTCGGGAAGTTTTATCACCATTCGCGCGGGGCGTTCCGATTTCCGTTTAAGTTGTTTGCCCGTTTCAGATTTCCCGCAATTTGGTGGCACGGCCTTGCCGACAGCATTCTCTATCCCGGCGGCTGATTTGCGCGCTCTTGTGGATCGCACAAAATTTGCAATGTCGACAGAAGAAACCCGTTATTACCTCAACGGAATTTATATCCATGCAACCGAAGCGGACGGTGTGCCGTTATTGCGTGCGGTTGCTACCGACGGACATCGTCTTGCCCGTTTTCAAATGCCTCTTCCCGAAGGTGCGCAAGAAATGCCCGGTGTGATCATGCCGCGCAAGATGGTGTTGGAGTTGCGTAAATTATTGGACGAGGCCGCAGACACAATTCGTGTGTCATTGTCGGAAAACAAAATCACCTTTGCGTTTGATCATATTATTCTGACCTCAAAATTAATTGATGGCACATTCCCGGATTACCAGCG
>JAIXWE010000109.1 GCA_027482195.1 Alphaproteobacteria bacterium
CTCTTTCCCATGACGTATTTTTAAGCTACAACGCCTGCTTGGCGTAATGCGGGTGTGGCGGAATTGGTAGACGCACCAGATTTAGGTTCTGGCGGCCTAGCCGTGGGGGTTCAAGTCCCTCCACCCGCACCATGTTTCGCTCTTCGAGCTTCACATGGCACCGCCATGGGAAGGCGCGTTAGAGCGGTCATGCCTCGGCGAAGTCTGCACTTAGCAGACGAAGACGGGCTTTCGGGGTTTAAAGCCCTATTTAATAGTTAAACAAGAAAGTGAAAAACATAATGAAAGTATCTGTTTTAAAAAAAGAAGGTCTTACCCGTGAGTTAGAGGTAACCATCCCCGCATCCGATATTCAAAAGACCATGGAGCGTGAATTGACCGCCTATGGCAAGAAAGTCAAAATTGACGGGTTCCGTTCGGGCAAAATCCCAATGCAGGTTTTGAAAAATAAATACGGCAAAATGCTGTTAGGTGAGGTTCTTGATAAAACGGTTCAAGAAACAACAGCCAAAGCATTGAAAGAACAAGATATTCGTCCGGCGATGCAACCAAAAGTTAAATTAAAAGATGGTGAGTCGTTCGATGAAGGCAAAGATCTAACTTATACGATGACGGTTGAAGTTTTGCCACCTATCACACTGACAAACTTGGAAAAATTGGCGATTGAAAAGCCGGTTGCAAAGGTGGAAGACAAAGCGGTTGATGAAACACTCGACCGGATTGTCAAAAATAATCGTAATTTCACAAAAGTTGAGGAAGAACGCGCCGCCGTGAAGGGTGACATCATGGTCATGAATTTCCGCGGCCAAACATCCGAAGGTGTTTCATTACCCGCCATGTCCGGTGATGGGATGCAGGTTGAGCTGGGCTCAGGCCAGTTGATTCCGGGCTTTGAAGATCAGCTTATCGGTTGCAAAGTTGGCCAGCATGTTCACGTGAATGTGACATTCCCGGCTGATTACGGAATGCAGGAGCTTGCGGACAAAGATGCCATGTTCCATGTTGATATCACCGAACTGCGCATTCCAACGGAAACAAAATTGGATGATGAACTTGCGAAAAAGCTTGGTTTTTCAAGTGTTGATACATTGAAAGACGCGGTGATCAAGGAAATTTCCCAAGATTATGATCAATTGGCGCGTATGCATGTGAAACGCGCGGTGCTTGATGCGCTTGATGAAACGCACGATATCGAGATGCCTCAAGGCATGGTTGATTTGGAGTTTGACGCGATTGTCCAGCAGATGGAGCGTGAAAAATCCCAAGCGGGTGAAAAACTGTCTGACGAAGACAAAGCCGATTTGAAACCGATTGCGGAACGCCGTGTGCGTTTGGGTCTCGTTTTGGCGGAAATTGGCCGTGAGAATAAGGTCGAAGTCTCAAACGATGAGCTTCACAAAGCCATTCTTCAAGAGGCTAAAAAATATCCCGGCCAAGAAATGAAGGTATTGGAATTTTATTCGAAAAACCCACAAGTGATCGAATCTTTCCGCGCACCTTTGTTTGAGGAAAAGGTCATTGATTTTGTGCTTTCCAAAGCGCAAGTGACGGAAAAACACGTCACGATCGAGGATTTGACCAAGGACGAAGATGAGCTGCCGAAAGCCAAGTCTAAAGCGAAGAAGAAATAAGAACTCCCAAAACCCCGCCATGTGCAGGGTTTTTGATGCTTATGAGGTGGTTTTTTAAGGAATTTTTTTAAGGTGTGGTTTTAAGGGGTGTAATATTTCCGCACAGGGCTGCGCATAAAAGTTCGACAGAAGATGTTTTGATATGGTACAAATATTTAACTTAACATAATACTTTTTACGGGAGTGTCACCATGAGTGTTTTTAGTAATGCCGCTGAAGGCGTAGGCAGCCCCAAATCCGAATTTGAACAGCGCAAGGATGCTATTCTGAAAGCGTATGAACGCGATGAGATGACTGCCAATGACGCGGCCCATCAGATGCGCTTGGCGGCAGTGGGTTTATTGCCCGAAGGCGATCCGCAACAGGGTGAGACCCTTAAGTCTATCATCAATCTTTGTAACAATTCTGTTGAGAAAGGCAAGATGACCGCCAATGACGCGGCCGATCAGATGCGCTTGGCGGCAGAGGATTTATTGCTCGAAGGCGATCCGCAACAGGGTGAGACCCTTAAGTCTATCATCAATGTTTGTAACACGGCTTATGAGGCATACAAGAGGACCGCCCGTGATGCGGCCGATCAGATGCGCGAGGCGGCAGAGTATTTATTGCTCAAAGGCGATCCGCAACGTGGTGAGACCTTTAATACCATCATCAATCTTTGTAACACGGCTTATGAGGCAGGCAAGATGACCGCCTGGGGCGCGGCCGATCAGATGCGCGTGGCGGCAGTGGGTTTATTGCCTGAAGGCGATCCGCAACGGGGTGAGAGCCTTAAGTCTATCATCAATCTTTATAACACGGCTTATGAGGCAGGCAAGATGACCGCCTATGACGCGGCCCATCAGATGCGCTTGGCGGCAGTGGGTTTATTGCCCAAAGGCGATCCGCAACGGGGTGAGACCGTTAAATCCATCATCAATCTTTGTAACACGGCTTATGAGGCAGGCAAGATGACCGCCCGTGATGCGGCCGAGCAGATGCGCTTGGCGGCAAGGGATTTATTGCCCAAAGGCGATCCGCAACGGGGTGAGACCTTTAACACCATCATCAATCTTTGTAACAATTCTGTTGGGAAAGGTGAGATGACCGCCCGTGATGCGGCCGAGCAGATGCGCTTGGCGGCAAGGGATTTATTGCCCGAGGGGGACGAAAGACGTGAGAGGGCGCTTCAGCTTGCAGCAAATGAGAAAGGCCTTAACTCTCCGTGCCCATAAGAAAAAAATAAACACGAAAAACCCCGCCATGTGCGGGGTTTTTCAATGGTTTGAAAAAGTTTGACATGATTATTATAGATATGTTACTTTTCATAGAATATTTACATAAAAATTTATAAAGGATAATAAAAATGTCTAGTCTAAGAAAAGCTTTTAAGTTTTTAGGAATGTCAGGTTTTTTTGAATCTGAATTTGAAAAGCGTATGAAAGTTATTCAAGAGGCCTTGGAATCCAACGAGATGGACTCCTGGGGCGCGGCCAATGAGATGCGCTGGGCGGCAAACGATTTATTACCCGAAGGGGACCAAAGACGCGCTGAGACAGCTCAGCTCATTATTGATCACTGCACCAAAGCCTTTGAGGGCAACGAGATGAACGCCAATGACGTGGCCAGTCAGATGCGCAGGGCGGCAAAGGATTTGTTATCTGAAGGAGACGAAAGAAAGGTTGAGACGTTTCAATCCATCATCGATTTCTGCACCAATGCATTTGAGGGCAACAAGATGAGCCCTTATAACGTGGTCAATCAAATGCTTGGGGCGGCAAACGATTTATTACCCGAAGGGGACAAACGACGTGTGAGGGTGTTCCAGATTGCAGCAAATGATGATCGCATATACAATGTGATGATTGGAGTTGGTGCATTTGTTAAAGGTCTCCAAACCCCGCGCCCCTCAGAACCAAAATAATCCCCAAAACCCCGCCATGTGCGGGGTTTTTTTATGCCCTTGAAGGTATGATAGGTTTTGGGTATCTTTTTGAAATAACTTCGAATCATTCATTTAAAAGGTTTTTCCATGATCCGCGATCGCGACCCAATTGACGTTTACAACAATTACCTCGTGCCGACCGTTATCGAGCAAACAAATCGCGGCGAGCGCGCCTTTGATATTTATTCGCGCCTTTTGAAAGAACGCATTATTTTCCTTGTGGGCGGCGTGAATGACAATGTCTCGTCACTCGTGTGTGCGCAGTTATTGTTTTTGGAATCTGAAAACCCGACCAAGGATATTTATTTCTACATCAACTCCCCCGGTGGTGTGGTGTCATCCGGTTTGGCGATGTACGACACAATGCAATATATCAAACCTCCCGTATCAACCGTTTGTATCGGTCAAGCATGCTCGATGGGGTCGTTCTTGTTGATGGCGGGTGCGGCCGGAAAGCGTTTTTGTCTTCCCAATTCGCGCATCATGATTCACCAGCCGTCCGGCGGAGCGCAGGGTATGGCGTCCGATATCGAAATTCAGGCGCAGGAAATTTTGCGTTTGAAGAAAATCCTCATTGAGACTTACGTGAAGCACACGGGCCAAAAATATAAGACACTTGAGGACGCGATGGATCGTGACCGTTGGATGTCGGCGGATGAGGCGAAGGAATTTGGCCTTGTTGACCATGTTGTGACGTCGCGTTCAGATTTGCCGTCTGAGCCTGAGAAAAAGTAAGCTTATCAAGGCTTTTGCATACACCCCTTGAAAATCAAGCATCTCTTAACCATTTGGTGAGAGAGGGGGATGTAGTATGATAGTCCCACATAGCAGAAAGTAGCCACCATGTTAGGGTTTCGTTTAGTCTCCGGAAAAGTTTATCCCGTTTTGCCGTTGCGCGACATTGTTGTGTTCCCGCACATGATCGTGCCGTTATTTGTCGGGCGCGAAAAATCAATCAACGCACTTCAAAAAGTTTCTGATGCGGGAAAAGAAATTTTACTCGTGACGCAAAAATCACCGAATGTGGATGACCCATCGGCGGACGACCTTTATGAGATCGGTACCATCGGCACAATTTTGCAAATGCTGAAACTGCCCGATGGCACGGTCAAGGTTTTGGTCGAAGGCGAACGCCGCGTTAAAATTTCAAAATATAATATGACGGATTCTCACCTCGAAGGTGAGGCGGAGGAGTTAGAAGACAAATCTCCGCAAAATGACGAGCTGGAATCTTTGGCGCGTGCTTTGACGACCCAGTTTGAAGAGTATGTGAAGCTGAATAAAAAAATTCCACCCGAAGTGATCGTCTCCGTCGGGCAAATTGATGAAGCGTCGAAGCTTGCCGACACCATTGCGTCACATCTTGCAATGAAATTGGAAGACAAACAGAAAGTGTTGGAAATTGCCGACACGGCCGCGCGGATGGAACATTTATTTGGCCTCATGGAGGCCGAAATTGGTGTGCTTCAAGTTGAAAAACGCATTCGTGGGCGCGTCAAACGCCAGATGGAAAAAACCCAACGCGAATATTATTTGAATGAGCAAATGAAAGCCATTCAAAAAGAATTAGGCGATGGCGATGGCGAGGGGGAATTGGCAGAGCTTGAAAAACGCATTGCGAAAACAAAACTTTCGAAAGATGCGCGTGACAAGGCCAATGCGGAATTGAAAAAATTGAAATCCATGTCGCCCATGTCGGCGGAAGCCACCGTCGTGCGCAATTATCTGGATTGGATTTTGTCCGTGCCGTGGAAAAAATTCACCAAGGTAAAAAAAGATATCAAGCAAGCTGAAAAAATATTGAACCAAGATCATCACGGGCTTGAGAAAGTCAAAGAACGTATCTTGGAATATTTGGCCGTGCAACAACGCACGAACAAGGTAAAAGGCCCCATTTTGTGTTTGGTCGGCCCCCCGGGTGTGGGAAAAACATCTTTGGGTCAATCTATTGCCAAGGCCACAAACCGTAACTTTGTGCGCATGTCGTTGGGTGGTGTGCGTGATGAATCTGAAATTCGTGGACATCGGCGCACCTATATCGGCTCCATGCCCGGCAAAGTCATTCAAGGCATGAAAAAAGGCAAAGTTTCCAATCCACTTTTCTTGCTAGATGAAATTGACAAGCTTGGTTCCGATTGGCGCGGCGATCCGTCCGCGGCCTTGCTCGAGGTTTTAGATCCCGAACAAAACGCAACATTCAACGATCATTATTTAGAGGTGGATTATGATTTGTCGGATGTGATGTTCATCTGCACCGCAAACTCATTGCGCATGCCGCAACCGTTATTGGATCGGATGGAAATCATTCGTCTGTCCGGTTATACGGAAGATGAAAAATTGCAAATCGTGCGCAAACATCTTCTTAAAAAACAGATTAAAAATGCGGGGTTGAAGGAATCGGAATTTAAAATCTCCGATGATGCGATCCGCGACTTAATCCGTTACTATACGCGTGAAGCGGGTGTGCGTTCTTTGGAACGTGAAATCGCGGGCTTATGTCGTAAAGCGATTAAGGAGATTTTGAAAAAAGGCAAAATATCCATCAGCATTACGGCCGCGAATTTGGGCAAATATGCCGGTGTGCGCCGTTTCCGTTTCGGTGAGATTGAAGGCGAAAATCGTGTCGGTGTTGTGACCGGTTTGGCGTATACCGAATTTGGTGGAGATTTGTTGTCGATTGAGGCGGTGAATATGCCCGGTAAAGACGGGAAGGTGACCACCACTGGAAACTTAAAAGATGTCATGAAAGAATCCATCACCGTGGCGGAAATGTTGATCAAATCGCGCGCGCATGAATTTGGCATCACCTATGACCGCCTCAAGGAAATGAATATTCACGTTCACGTGCCGGAAGGTGCTACACCAAAAGATGGGCCGTCCGCCGGTGCGGCGATGGTCACGGCGATTGTGTCGTCTCTCACAGGGATTGAAATTCGCAACGATATTGCGATGACGGGTGAGGTGAATTTACGTGGCAACGTCACCGAAATTGGTGGGTTGAAGGAAAAGCTTTTGGCGGCTTTGCGCGGCGGCATTAAAAAAGTGCTGATCCCCAAAGATAACGAAAAAGACTTGGAAGAGATCCCGGCCAATGTCCGCAAAGGCCTAATTATAGTACCGGTCAGTACTATAAATGAGGTTCTCATCCATGCTTTGACACGGCTGCCGGAGCCCATTTCCCCAGATTCTGACAATAAAAAGCCAGAAATTGCAGCAAAACTGGCGGAAAACCGGGATTCTGAGCGTCTTGCGCATTGAGATTTCGGCATAAGCGGCGTAGGGTTTAGGAATTACATTTAATTCACCCTTAACCGTAAGAGGTTGCTATGAATAAATCTGAATTAATTGAGCAAATCGCCACAAAATGCGATTTGTCGAAAACTCAAGCTCAGCAAGTTTTGGAAACCACCCTTGAATGCATCACCAAAACCTTGAAAAACGGCGAAGAAGTTCGCCTCGTTGGTTTTGGAACTTTCGCAGTGTCGGAGCGTGCCGCATCCATGGGCCGCAACCCCCGCACGGGCGAGGAAATTAAGATCCCCGCATCAAAACAGCCAAAATTCAAGGCTGGTAAAGAGTTAAAAGACGCTGTGAACAAGTAAGACAAAGCGTTTCTTTCTTAAAGAAAAACCCCGTTTTATAAGCGGGGTTTTTTGTCTCTTGAAATTATGCCCGAGAATCGCTAAACACTAAGCCTCTTTACAGTGCGCGGTTAGCTCAGCGGTAGAGCAACTCGTTTACACCGAGTGGGTCGGGAGTTCAATCCTCTCACCGCGCACCATTTTTATAAAACTTGCTTGTTTTCTCCTAGATTGATATAGGGCAAGTATGACTTATCCATTGCGTTCGATTATCCAAAAAAATGATTTTCTTATGAAGGCTTTTTGGGAGCCTTCCTTAAAATATTCCGAGGAAATCTTTTCTGGAGATATTCGTCGTGCAGAGGATATGACACCAGAATTTTTTCATGCAGTTTTTGCCTTAATCTACAGAAATTTTAAGAGGGGCAAGACATTTCCAGGAATAGAGCAGGCCAGATTAGCATTAAAAACACCGTTTGCTAGATCTGATGAATTCGCAGAATTTACTTCGCCAATCATTAAGAAAATTGATAAGTTCTGGAGCCGATGCCGACCCGGCATTACGCATGAAACAGCTTTTGATTTTTCCAGTAAGGGTAGTTTCAGTATTTTGTTTTATGAATTAGCAAAAAATCTCGACTTTGAGAAAAAGCAAGCCGAGGTCACATTACCGGAAGTTTTTAATTTTAATCGTGCAGCCCAGATCAGAATTGTAGGAGAATTTCAGAAAGTTGTCGAAATGAAGAAGGGCGAAACTGCAAATCCGGTTGTTATATCCGGTTTGAATTTTTATCGTAATGAAGCTTACGTTAATATAGAGTGGGAAAAAGGATTATCTTATGGAATGTATTTAGGGGCTTTGGGAGAGGGTAATGACCGTGCCTTTCAATTTTCTAATGAATTTTTTTAATATTATTTCAAAGCTTGTGGTGGTTAGCTGCTAGACTAAGAGTTCTTTTAAAGATTTCAAGCTGCCGCGGGGCAGTTTTTTATTGCACTCTTCCTTGCGTTATGGAATAAAAATGATCATTGATAAATAAAATAAAAAACAGGGTTTTTAATGCGTTTTCCTGAGATCTTTGAATCACATGCCCGCGATTTTTCGGACAGGCCGCTCGTCAACGCGTTTTTAATTGACGGTGAGGGGACAATGGCTCCCGAGGACGCTATCAGCATTCATAAAACGGAAGACGGGCATTATCGCGTTTCCGTTTCCGTTCCAGACATGGCGACATTTTTAACTCCCGCCGGCATTGAAGAAATTTTCCTTTATTTTCGATGCAAAGTTCAGGGGCATGCTCAGCCGTATGGATTACAAGACATTCATCAGGAGATGAAAGGGCGTGCCGCGTTTTTTGTTGGTGAAGATGTCCCAAGTCTTGAGGTTTCTTATACAATTCATGCCGATAATGGGCGTATCAGCGATGTCGGTGTTTCTCTTTCCCGCACATGCGCCAAGGGTTCATTTACTTTTGCTGAACGTCAATTTTTAATGAAGCAAGAAAAAGAATTTGGAAAGCTTTTTTTTGAATCTGCCAAGGCTTACACAGTCAATCGCCCACTTGTTATTAAAGACGGTGGATTTTTTCAAGAAACACTGTCAAGTGGTTTGAAACTTATTATCTCAAGCGCGTCGGAGGCAATGGGCATGTATGCCGCTGAGAAAAATATTCCGCTTATTTTTGCAAAGCGAAATGTGTTTTTGCAAAACAGATATCATATTTATAATGTTTTTAATTCTTATGCTGAAGCCGATCATGAAAAAAAATCTTTAGAAAAAGATTTAGACCCGAAGGTCGGGAAATCTATCAGGCCAAGTTTTGGTATTTTGTCCTCGGAGTTTTCAGTTTCACCCGAACATGATGCTTTAACGAGTGCGCAAGCTTGTGTGAAATTCACATCGCCATTTCGTTTTTTGGATCAATTTATGAATGTGCTTCAAATTTCGGCGCATTTAGGGGGCCGTGATTACAATTTTTCCAATGCACAAGTTTGCCAAGTTGTTGATTTTTTAAACCGACGCCGCCCATCTTTTGACCGTGCCCTTACCACCGCACAATTTCCTGCGCCTGTATGTCAATTGCCCAGGCGATAAAACTTGACATATTCCTGATAATTTTATAAGTTAATAAAATATTAACTCAAACTTTGATTTAGGAGAGGGAAATGTCAAAGAATGCCTATTTATTTATTAGAGCGGAAGAAGTCTTAGAGAGTAAATTATCACCTAGAGAACAAACAGGCTTTCTTTATTCTGTTTATCAATCAAAAGTCTTGGGCTCTAATGATCTGACTAGCATTATGGGCATTCAAAGATCCCAACTACGCAAGGCTTTTTCTAAAGGGAACAGTATTCGGCCACATGTTGTGCGCGCGGTTGCAACTGCGGTTTTGGATATTCGGGAGCCTTAACCATTCTTCAACCTTCCTTGGCTAAGATAAAGTCTAAGCAGGAAGGTTTTTTATGCCCGTTTGTCGTGGAATTGTGGTTTCAGAATCTGGGGTTTTCGCCGATATTTATTTTGACAAGGCGCGCCGTCACAAGCTTGTAAAAACCAAAAACGGTATTGAAAATATCATCACCCATGAGCCTTATGATAAAAAGCTTGATGAAGATGCGTTGCGCCAATTGCAACATGTCTCTGGTGGACAAGAAAATTTGCGTGATCCTTTTGGCATGCAACTTACATATGCTGAAATTTTCTCCTGTTTGAATGTCTGCAAGAAATTCCATGATGTTGATCCAAGTTTCTCGGGATTCATGGATTTTGGTGCGCAAAGCCCATCGGCTACAAAACTTGATATTGAACAATGGCTGCGACAGGCGTAAAACAAACTCCTATCTAAACTGATGAGTAGGGAGTTTACGATGTCTGAGTTTACATCAATCTTTCATGTTGCTTGCAAATGTGTTGATGGGCGCAACTATATCGCTTTTCTTGATGCAGATAACAAAATGCAGGTCATGAAAAACGCACCCAATAATCTTTTATGTGTTGAGTTAAGCGACGGACGACGCGTTGCGATGCATGAAGATATTGCCCATGGTCATGATTACATTTTCTTATCCTGTGCGGCGTTTGTTCAAAGCAAAGATGGGCAAATTTCTATTCATGGCACCGAAGCGGGGCAACAAAAAGAATATGGCCCCGTGCGTTACTTTTACGAAGATAATTTTGATGAGCCAACCGTTGAGGTGGCTCCTTATCAATCGAAGATACATCGCGCGCCTGCGCCTTGAATCTTTTTCGCACTGCGCCGTGACATGATCGCGGTGTTTTTGTATAATGAAATTTAATCTTGAAGGAGAGATCTGAATGTTCATTGGCGTGCCGAAAGAGATTAAAAAACAAGAACATCGTGTGGGGCTTGTGCCATCATCGGTGCGTGAATTTATCGCACATGGCCACAGCGTGATGGTGGAAACAGGCGCGGGCGCGGGGATTGGTTTTTCCGATGATGCTTATAAAAATGCGGGTGCAAAAATCGCCGCGAACGCAGACGAAATTTTCGCTACATCCGAGATGGTGGTTAAAGTCAAGGAACCGCAGCCGAATGAATGTAAGATGCTGCGCAAAGATCAAATTCTTTTTACCTATCTTCACTTGGCCGCTGATAAACCCCAAGCCGAGGGTTTAATGCAATCGGGATGTGTTGCGATTGCTTATGAAACCGTTGTTGGATCGGATGGCCGATCATTGCCGTTATTGGCGCCGATGTCGGAAATTGCGGGGAGGTTATCCACGCAAATCGGTGCGCATTATTTGCAAAAACATATGGGCGGATTGGGCCGTTTAATTGGCGGTGTGCCGGGGGTTAAACCTGCGCGCGTATCTGTTTTGGGTGGTGGCGTGTCGGGGTTTAATGCTGCGCGTATGGCTGTGGGTCTGGGAGCAGAGGTGATTATTCTTGAACGCTCACCCGATCGCATGCGATTCTTGGATGATTATTTCGAAGGCCGCGCGACCATTATTCATTCCACCCGCGATGCGATTGAAGACTATGTCACGACATCTGATATTGTCATTGGTGCGGTTCTTATTCCCGGGGCATCTGCGCCAAAGCTTGTGACCAAAGATATGTTGAAACGGATGATGAAGGGATCTGTCTTGGTCGATATTGCGATTGACCAAGGTGGATGTTTTGAAACAAGCCATGCCACCACACATGCCGATCCCGTTTATGTGGTCGATGATGTGATTCATTATTGTGTTGCGAATATGCCGGGTGCGGTGCCGTTGACCTCTGCCATGGCTTTAAACCAATCGGTTTTGCCTTATGCGTTAAAGCTTGCGGATAAAGGCTGGAAGGCGGCGTTAAAGGCCGATTCCGGTTTCCGCCTTGGCCTTAATGTGTGCCAAGGCCAGATCACCCACCAGGGTGTGGCGGAGTCGTTGAATATGGCGTTTGAGCCGAACCCGCAGGCCCTTAATGGATAAACCTTTGAAAAGAGGGTTTTTAAAGGACGAAAAACTCCTTGCTTTTGTCTGCGTTTTTGATTAAACCAGCATTTCCAAACATCTCAGCGGATGTAGTTCAGTTGGTTAGAACGCCTGCCTGTCACGCAGGAGGTCGCGGGTTCAAGTCCCGTCATTCGCGCCATTTTATTGTTTTATAAATCTCCCTAAGTCATCGCTTAAAAATGCGCGCTTTTTTGCTTCACGCAAAGGCCGCAAAGAGTCCACAAAGTTTGTAATAATTTTTTATAAAAACTTCTTTGTGAGCTTTGATCTTTCGCTTTGTGCCCTTTGCGTGAACTCATTATAAATAAATGCTGGTTTTACTTAAACTCTTGCGCGGTGCTGCAAATCATGGTGACATAAGTGTCGGAGTATCTACCCATGGCACCTTTAGATTTTCTTGCTGATTATTTACCCATTTTGGTGATGTTATTTATTGCTTTTTTCATCGCAATCGCAATGGTCACGGCATCATTTATTGTTGGAAAAAGCAAACCCGACAGCGCGAAATTATCTGCGTATGAATGTGGCTTTGATGCGTTTGATGATGCGCGGCATAAATTCGACGTACGATTTTATTTGGTCGCGATTTTATTCATCATCTTTGATTTAGAAATTGCATTTTTATTTCCGTGGGCAGTCAGCCTTGGTGATATCGGATTATTTGGATTTTGGTCGATGGTTATTTTTTTGGGCGTTTTGACCATTGGTCTCATTTATGAATGGAATAAGGGAGCTTTGGATTGGGAATGAGTGAAATTCAAAAAGCAAAGCTGGCATTTCTCGCTGCGGTCAATGATATACCCGATCAAAAAACAAAAGAGGAAAAGGATGCGTCTGTCTATACTGGGTTAATTATGGCTTCAGAAATTATCATGGGTCGCTTTCCAAGCACATCAATCGATATTGTCCAGCAAGCGGGTGTTTTATTAAGCCTTCTCGGGGCAGATGAAATAATAAAAGACAATTCAATCAAGGAGTATGTTGAAACAGCAGATCTTTATGCTGCGTATGCAAAGGCAGGTGACGATATTGCTGACTTTGGAATAAATGTCATTTGTCGGCTGGCTTTGGCGACTTTGGAAGAAGATGAAGCCAAAATTTTTAATAGATATTGTGAAATTTATAAACATTCATTAGGTAACGAAAATGACCCACGACCGTAATGTAATTATTGCTCCGAAGGCGGAGCTGCAAACAAATTTAAGCCCGCTTGTGCCTGCGGAACATCAGGATGAAGCGGTTGCGAATTTGGCACGCGAAGTTCAAGAAAAAGGTTTTTTGTTAACCCAAGCGGATAAATTATTCGACTGGGCGCGCCAAGGGTCTATGTGGCCGATGACATTTGGTTTGGCGTGTTGCGCGGTTGAGATGATTCATTCTTACATGAGCCGTTATGATTTAGACCGTTTCGGGATTATTCCACGTCCATCTCCGCGTCAATCGGATGTGATGATTGTCGCCGGAACGCTTACCAATAAAATGGCGCCTGCACTGCGTCGTGTGTATGACCAGATGCCGGAGCCGCGTTGGGTGATCTCGATGGGGTCATGTGCGAATGGCGGCGGCTATTATCATTACAGTTATTCGGTCGTGCGCGGATGTGATCGCATTGTGCCGGTTGATATTTATGTGCCCGGATGCCCACCCACGGCCGAAGCTTTGGTGTATGGGTTGTTACAGTTACAGAAAAAAATTCGCCGCGAAGATACGCGCATTGTAAGATAGGTGTTGTTGTGACCGAAGAAGATTTTCAAGCAAAGCCCACCCATGACCTTCCGGTTGTTTTAGAATTTATCGAAAGCCGTATTCCGCATGTGCGCGGTGAGATTTTAAAGAATGAAATTATTCTTTGGACAATTCGTGATCATATTGTTGAGGTTCTAAAAAATTTGCGTGATCATCCTGATTTGCGCATGCAACAATTAATTGACATCACGGCACTTGATACACCTTCGGAGCCGGAGCGTTTTACTGTTGTTTATCAACTTTTGTCTTTGGCAAAAAATCAACGTGTGCGCGTAAAATTGACCACGGATGAAAACATGGCGGTGCCAAGTGTTGTGTCCGTTTATTCAACCGCAAATTGGTTTGAACGCGAAACATGGGACATGTTTGGTGTTATGTTTGCGGGCCATCCGGATCATCGGCGAATCTTAACTGACTATGGTTTTGAAGGGCATCCGCTTCGCAAGGATTTTCCGCTAACGGGCTATGTTGAGGTGCGTTATTCAGAAGAAGAAAAGCGCGTGGTTTATGAACCCGTAAAACTCACTCAAGATTTTCGTGTGTTTGATAATTTAAGCCCGTGGGAAGGGATGACGGATATTCAACTTCCCGGTGATGAAAAAGCGGCACAACCAAAAGTGGGTTGGAAGCCGGCGGAGAAAATGTGACATGTCAGAACTTGCAAAAATTGAAACCGAAACACAAATCAAGCCATATACGATGAATTTCGGGCCACAACATCCTGCTGCACACGGCGTGTTGCGTCTTGTGCTTGAGATGGATGGTGAGGTAGTGGAGCGCGCCGATCCGCATATCGGTCTTCTTCACCGCGGTACTGAAAAATTGATCGAGTATAAAACTTACATGCAAGCGGTTCCTTATTTTGATCGTCTTGATTACGTTTCGCCGATGAATCAGGAACATGCGTTTGCACTTGCGACTGAGAAATTATTGGGTGTGACGGCACCCTTGCGAGCGCAATATATTCGCGTGCTGTTTTGTGAGCTGACACGCATTTTGAATCATATTTTGAACGTCACAACTTTTGCCCTTGATGTTGGCGCCATCACCCCCGCGCTGTGGGGATTTGAAGAGCGCGAAAAGGGGATGGAGTTTTATGATCGTGTGTGCGGTGCACGTCTTCATGCGAATTATTTTCGCCCGGGCGGTGTGTCGCAAGATCTGCCCTCAGGGTTAATCGATGATATGTGGGAGTGGACAGAAAACTTCCCGAAAACACTCAACGATCTTGACAATTTGTTGACGGAGAATCGTATTTTCAAACAGCGCACGGTGGATATCGGTGTGGTGTCAAAGGAACAAGCCTTAGATTGGGGATTCACGGGGCCGATGATCCGCGCATCGGGTTTGGCGTGGGATTTGCGCAAGTCACAACCTTATGATGTGTATGACCGGATGGAATTTGATATTCCGACATCGCAATCGGGTGATTGTTACGCGCGATATTTGGTACGCATGGAAGAAATGCGCCAATCTTTAAAAATTATGCGTCAATGTTTGAAAGACATGCCGCAAGGCCCGGTCAAGGTGAATGATTATAAAATTTCTGCGCCACCACGCGCGGAAATGAAGCGTTCGATGGAAGCGTTGATTCACCATTTCAAATTATTCACGGAAGGCTATCACGTGCCGGCGGGTGAAACTTATACGGCTGTTGAAGCTCCGAAAGGGGAGTTTGGCGTTTATCTTGTGTCAAACGGAACCAACCGCCCGGAACGGTGCCGCATTCGCGCCCCCGGATTTGCCCATCTTCAAGGCCTTGATTTCATGTCAAAAGGCCATTTATTGGCTGATACCGTGTCGATTATCGGGTCGATGGACATTGTTTTCGGTGAAATTGATCGTTAATTATTGACATAATCTAAAATCTTAGATAGCATTTTGAGAACTTAGCCATTTTAAACCTTGCCGTTTGCGGCGTTTGAAAAGGAACTGCGTCATGGGTGATGTGATTAATTTAGGTGATTTTCGTGAAAGAGCCTTGGGCAAAAAGCCCGATGTTGCCTCGGGGATTGTGGTGACACCCGATAATAAAATTTTGGTTTTTGAGCGGTTTGACAAAGATACTGGCGAAATTTTTTATGATCTTCCCGGAGGTAAAATCGAGCCCTCGGAGAGATCAATGTTTCAAGCCCTGCGCCGCGAATTGTTCGAAGAACTTGATATTATTATTGGAGAAAACACGGATTATTTGGGGAAAAGAGAGTCCCCGTCGCCAGCATGTCAGGGAAGTTTTCGTTTTTATTACGGCATTTTCGACTATGACGGCTTGCCGTATGATAAATTAGGACGAGCTGAGGGCCATTTAGCTCTTTTGATCCTTTCCCCCGAAGACGCCCTTGAAAAAGTTCGTGACCGGATCACACCAGAAGCATCCATCTTCATGCAAAATGTGCAGGTGCGCCGAAAAAGTCATGAAGCTTTTGTGGCGCGGTGGCGGCGCGAACAAAGTCTCACTGATTTTGAGATGTGAAAACCCCTGACAACTCTGGATTTTTCAGTTCTTTTCGCCTATAAATAGGTCACTGTTTATACGAAATAAAATGGACAAAAATTCATGAAAAAATCTGCAGCGCTTCACGCTGATTTCCAACCAAGCAATTTCACATTTCGTGACCTTAAAAAAGTTGAAGAAATTTTAAGCCGCTATCCAAAAGGTAAGCAACGTTCTGCCGTGATGCCGCTTCTTGATTTGGCGCAACGCCAGGTTGGAGAAGATGGTGCAAAAGCAAGCCCGCCCTATGGTGGATGGATTCCGCGCGCGGCGATGGATGAAATTGCGCGTATCATCGACGTGCCACCGATCAAGGTTTATGAGGTCGCAACTTTTTATTCAATGTATAATCTGGCTCCCGTTGGAAAATATTTGGTTCAGATGTGCACGACCACACCGTGCATGTTGTGTGGGTCAGGTGATATCGTCAAAGCATGTGAAGAAAAACTAGGAATTCATGCGGGGCAAACAACACAAGATGGTTTGTTTACTTTGATGGAAGTGGAATGTTTGGGGGCGTGTGTAAACGCGCCGATGATTCAGGTGAATGATGATTACTTTGAGGATCTAACGCCCGATTCCACGCGGCAATTATTGGATGATTTAACCCATGGGCGCACGTCCTCACACGGGTCATTAAAAGGACGTAAGGGCTCAATGGCATTGTCGGGCCCGACGACCTTGCAGGACAAGGCGAAGAAAATTGGAGTTGTGTGATGTTGGCTGATCAAGACCGTATTTTTACAAATGTTTATGGATGGGAATCTTACTCGCTTGCGGCGGCGCGCGCGCGCGGTGATTGGGACAACACAAAAGACATCATTGCCAAAGGGCGTGATTGGATCATTGA
>JAIXWE010000082.1 GCA_027482195.1 Alphaproteobacteria bacterium
CAGCATATGTGACAAATATGGCGTTTTATTGATCTTTGATGAGGTGGTGACGGCGTTTGGGCGTTTGGGATGTATGTCGGCATCCACCTATTTCGATGTGATGCCGGATATTATTTGCACGGCAAAAGGTTTGACAAACGGCACCATTCCGATGGGTGCGACATTTGTGACGCGCCACATTTTTGATACCTTTATGAACGGTCCCGAACATGTGATTGAGTTGATGCATGGCTATACCTACTCCGGCCATCCGTTGGCGGCCGCCGCGGCAATCGCAACCATGGACACTTACGTCGAAGATAAAATTTTTGAAAATGCCGCCGCCATGGCCCCGAAATTAGAGGAAGCGGTGCATAGTTTGAAAAACAAACCACGCGTGGTGGATATCCGGAATTTAGGAGTTTTGGCGGGCATTCAGTTGGAAGAATATTCGCCGGAAGATCCGGCACGCTGGGCGCGCGAAGCGTCTTATGAATTATTCCGTCGTGGGGTGATGGTGCGGTTTACGGGTGTGAATCTCTATCTTTCCCCACCGCTCATCCTCGATCAAAATCACATTGACCGCATCATCACCATGGTCGGTGAGGTTTTGGACGATTTGAAATAAGCCTTATTTCACAAGCTCAATCATCACTTCGTTGCGGCGCATGAACGGCAACGTCATGGGCGGATTGTAAAAGGCGGTAATCACATCACCCTTTGTTTTCAAATTTTTCTCAGCCGCAAATTCACGCAATGTTTCGCGTTTATTCTCCAACCCTTGCTCATCCCATGAGCCGGAAAAGCGGTAAACAAGAAATGTGCGTGCCGGAATCTCTTTTAACTCCACACGGTCATCATTCGGTTTGGGTAAGGTCTCCAATGTGTAATTGGGTGGCATAAAAAATTGCATGGTCATGCGGCCATTTTTTGTTTGTGTCGCAACCGGAGATGTCATGGGAATTTCTTCAGATGGAATTTTGTTTTCTGTGGCCACCGGTGATGTCATCGGAATTTTTGTCGATGATTGATTGCCGCCGAAAATATATCCCGCCAAAATGCGAAAGCCTTCATTCATGCCTTCGCGTTCACCGCCCGTGACGGTTGTTTGCGCAACCAAAGTGGGCGCGTAATCACGCACCTCAAATCCCTTATCTTGTGAGACAACGGCAAAGGCGGGCTCGTTATAGGTGGTTGTGAAATGAACATATCCACCAGCGGCGAGCGCGGCGAGTGCCGCAGCAATAAGAGTCATGAAGATTTTTCCTTTCATCATGACTCTTATACTACAGTAAGACTGGTTTCAGATCACTAGCTGGGCATCATGCCGGCAAACATGGCCTCGTTCTTGACGCGGTCATATTTATAAATTTTGTTTTCATCACCTTTGGGGGTAAGAAAAGCGGGCGGTGTGTAACGTGTGATCAATTTTCCGGCTGCGGCCATTAAATCGGTCGCAACAATTTTCGCATGTTGTACTTGCGCGAAAAATTTGTCCAAAACTTTATCATACGCTTCCTTCGCAATTTCCATTCCCATGACAACAAGTGTTGAAAGATCACCCGCGTTGGGAATCCACCCTTCCGCCGCCACGGCAAAATTGGTAAGGCGTGGACGTTTGCCACCACCACCCGATGCCGATCCGCGTTGCGTGTCGCTTTCTTCATCTTCCGCGTCAATGCGGCGCAATGTGCCGCTTTCCACATCAATTTCCAAAAATGTCGGGGCTTGAAGGCTGACGGGATAACGGCTCAGTTCCGCTTGCGACAAATCCTTGCCCGATAATCCGGCTTTAATCTCAATACGAATTTTGTTTGCATCGCGCCAATCATACACCACACAATGGCTTTTAAACTCGCCTGGTTGCGGAAACGCTTTGACCACACGTTTGCCGGGGTAAAGGCTTTCCTCTAATCCCGCTTTGCGAATGAAATCCAAAATATCAACTTGCATGGCACCACTCCTTTATAAACACGGCGATTCTTATTTCTTCGCCTTGGTTTCTATAATGCCTATGTTAGGTAAAAGAATGGTTAATATGTGAAGGGTTTTTGGGGGATTAAAGTGTACTAATCACACCAATGAAATAATTCCGATCACATCCGGGGCAACCAACCAAATTAAAATTGTTGGACACATAACAGCCCATGGGACGACCAACAAATTCATTATTTGCACCCCTTAATTGACGATTTCTTCCACTAGGTGCGGGAGGTATTGTTCCAATAAACCCACCACCCCCTACTTGCGTTAAATCATCGCGTGGTGGGTTTCCGGCAGGGGTTGGTACACCAACAATTTTGTTAATTTCCTGGCATACTTCGGTACGAATATTTCCCATGACCAAAGAAATGTCGTGTGAGGCAGTGGGGCCCGATGAGCCTTGGCGGGCGATATGCATAACCATATTATTATGGTTTAAGCTATAGCCTGGCCATGCAGCGGGAAGAGTATTGAGATCATATACTTTTGCTGAAACTAATCTTGGCTGTCGAAGCTTTCCGCCTTCAGGTGCGAAAACGTGACAACGGCGATCGGGCGGTGAATTTGGGTTTATATTTGGGCCTGTGTAAGGAGGAGGATCAATGCTGATCTCGTGCAATCCACATCCGTTGCTTCTTAATTTATCAACTGTTTGGCGCAGGGCGTTGTTGTAATTGACAATAGTTATTGCAACGGCTCTGGCTTCTGATTGAGTGAGTTTTTGTGACGCGGCGGAATCATGAGAGCGTGAAAAATGCATCATAATCGCGCCAAAAAGAACGACGCCAACAAGCAAAAATATAATCACGCTTCCGCGTTGTGGGTCGGGTTTGAGATTAAGATTTTTGGCGTGTCTATGATTAAGCAAGGGGGAGCCTCCGTTTGACAGGCCTGATCACTATGAAAAGGCCGCAAAGCTCATATAAATAATGGTGGAACATAAATGTTAAAACAC
>JAIXWE010000023.1 GCA_027482195.1 Alphaproteobacteria bacterium
CACGGTAAAAACCCGGCTCATTCGACACAATCATTCCGGGTAACATCGCCTCTAACCCGCGTGGGGAAATGCTCGTCGCTTCTTCATGCACCGATAAATAACATCCCACACCGTGTCCCGTGCCATGCGCGTAATCTAACCCTTGCGTCCATAACGGCGCACGGGTCATCGCATCCAACTGCGCACCATTTGTGCCTTTGGGAAAACGCGCGGTCGATAATGCGATATGCGCTTTTAACACATACGTGTAATGATTTTTCATCTCATCACTGATGCCGCCTAACGGAATAACGCGCGTGATGTCGGTTGTGCCGTCTTTATATTGCGCACCGGAATCAACCAGCAATAAACCAGGCGGCGTTATTTTTGCGAAATGATCTTTTGTGGCACGGTAGTGAATAATCGCACCATTTTCTGCCCACCCACAAATTGTTGCAAAGCTTCCACCGCGGTAACTTGGATGGGCTTTGCGCAAAGATTCCAAATAATCCGCAATAGTTATTTCATCCAAATCATGTGGTGACGGATGATGTTTTAACCAAAATAAAAATTTTGTGACAGCGACACCATCACGTATATGAGCCTGACGCATCGCGTTTTGCTCCGCATCCGTCTTGCACGCGCGTGGAATGACGCAAGGATCACGCAGTGTTGCAATTTTCGCTTGAGAAATATTGCGTATGACAAAATCAGATGTCTTGAAACCATCAACACCCGCAACACCTTTTAAATTCCGCAAATTTTGTGTGAAATCATGCGGTGGAAAAATGGCCACATCATTCCCCAAATGCGCGCGCACGGAATCCGTTATCTTCTGCGCATCCATAAACAAATCGACCTGAGCGGTGTGCGTATTCAAAACCGCGCGGCATAATGGAATCGGATTATAATCAACATCGTGCCCGCGAATATTCAACAACCACGCAACGGAATCGGGTGCGGTGAACACAAAAGAATCAATGCCTTTGCTTTTAAGTTCCGCCGCAATCCGCTCCCGCTTTTGTAAGGAGGAAAGCCCCGCAATCGCTTCGGGGAAAATCTCAACCTGCCCCATCACCTCGACAGGACGCTCCACCCAAATCTCATCAACAAGATTTCCTTCCGTGGGAACAAACGTGATGGCAAGCGGGTTTAAAATTTCTTCCATCTGGGTTATTTGCTGGCGTGTATGCAAGTTGGGGTCATAGCCAATACGCATCCCGTGCGCCGCATGTGTTTTCAACCAAGAGGCAATGGATGTTTTGGTGCTATCATCTACCATGAACATATTTCCATCGACTTGTGATTTTAACTGAAGCGTGTAACGCCCATCACTCATCACAACCGCTTTGTCTGTCAAAATAATGGCAACACCGGCCGAACCGCTAAAGCCCGTCAGGAACTCCAAACGCGCCGCATGCGCGGGTATAAATTCATTTTGATATTCATCTGTTTGCGGAACAATAACACCATCCAGCTTCAAACGGAGAAGACGATCACGCAAGGCATCAAGAGGGGCTTTTTGAGTCATGTGGATATTAAAGCATAAAAAAAAACGTCTGACTATCGCATGGATGAAGATAAAAACTTGTGGTACATAAAGAAAATGGACGCAGTCATTTTGACATTCGGCAATGAAAAAGGCGGGTCGGGGAAATCCACCACCGCGATTCAAGTTGCCATTGGGCTTTTACGTTTGGGGTACCGTGTGGGAAGCCTTGACCTTGATGCGCGCCAAGGAACAATGACACGGTTTTTTGCAAACCGCTTTTCAACAATCCAGCAACAGCGAATTCCCCTTCCCTCACCGACCCATTTTCCGTTAGAGCCCCAAGCGGGAGACACAACCCAAGACATTGAGAAAAAAGAACCCGACTTTTTTCTCAGCGCTTTGCATGAAATGAAACCCCATCATGATTTTATCGTCATTGACACGGCGGGCGCACACACATTTTTGGGTCAATTGGCACATGCCCATGCTGATATCGTCATCACACCCTTGAATGACTCCGCGGTGGATCTTGACGTGATTGCACGCCGCGTGGCGGGCGATGTTGATTTTATCGAATCCGTTTATACGACGATGATTAAGGCAAGCCAGCGTGATGCAAAATCCATGCGCAATATCACCCCGCGCTGGATCGTTCTGCGAAACCGGCTTGTGAAAAATCAGGACCAGCTTGGTAATGATTTAAAAAATTTAGCGGAAAAATTTCACTTCGAACTCATCCACGGCATTCATGAGAACGTAAAATTTCGTGATTTGTTCAGTCAGGGTTTGAGTATTCTTGATCCTCTTCCCACGACGGAACTGTCCGACATTACCGCGCGCCAAGATGTGCGCCAATTACTGCGTGCTCTTGATCCGGTGAAATTAAAAGGCTATCGTAGAAAACTATGAAAAGATTGAATGATTTAACTGAGCAAGAAGTTTTGGCACTCGCCATCTCGAACGAGGAAGAAGACTCCCGTATCTATCATAATCTCGCGTCCAAGCTTGCGAAAGACTTTCCGGCAACGGCAAAAATTTTTGAGGATATGGCGGCGGAAGAACAAGAACATAAAAATATGCTTCTTGATCTTCATCAAAAACAATTCGGGGACACACTTCCCTACATCACTCGCCAAGATGTCAAAGGCTTTATGAAGCGTCAGCCTTTATGGCTGATGGATAAATTGAACATTGATGCCGTGCGCCGCATGGCGGAAATGATGGAATATCAAGCGGCGGAATTTTACACCCAAGCGGCCGCCAAGGCGCAAAATGTCGAAGTGCGTAAATTGCTAGGTGATCTTGCGATCATTGAACGCAGTCATCAACATATGGCTGAAAACGCGGCGGAAATTCACGTCGCCGGTGATGCAAAATCGCAAGAAGATTTAAATGCGAAACGCATGTTCTTGTTACAAATTGTCCAACCGGGCTTAACCGGTTTGATTGATGGGTCAATTTCAACCTTGGCACCGATTTTTGCCGCCGCCTTCGCGACACACAGCTCACACGACGCGTTTGTTGTGGGGCTTGCCGCCTCAATCGGAAGCGGAATCAGCATGGGCTTAACCGAAGCCATGTCCGATGACGGGAAATTGACGGGTCGCGGTCACCCCGTCTTGCGCGGAACTGTGTGCGGGGTCATGACCACGGTGGGTGGTTTGGGTCATACGCTCCCTTATCTTATTACTGATTTTTGGACGGCAACGACTGTTGCGGTCATTGTTGTTATTCTTGAATTATGGGCCATTTCATGGATCCGTTGGAAATATATGGACACGCCCTTCTCCTCGGCGATGGTTCAGGTGATTTTGGGTGGTATTTTAGTACTCCTGACCGGTGTTTTAATCGGTGGATTTTAAAAATACGTCTTTCCAACAGGTCTAAAATCATTATCATCGCGTCATGACATTTCGACCGATCCGTAAGGCTGTTTTTCCCGTGGCGGGTTTGGGCACGCGCTTTCTTCCCGCAACCAAAGTGATGCCGAAAGAAATGCTCACCCTTCTTGATCGCCCTCTCATCCAACATGCGATTGAGGAAGCAAAAGACGCGGGGATCGAAGAATTTATTTTGGTCATCTCGCGCGGCAAAGAAATTTTGGTGGATCATTTCAATTCTGCACCGGAACTAGAAGATATTTTACAATCCCGTGGAAAAAAAGATGCCCTCGCCAAGGTCTCTGAATCAACACTTGATGACGGCACCTTGCAAACAGCCCTTCAAACCGAAGCGCTGGGTTTGGGCCATGCGGTGTGGTGCGCACGCAGTCTTGTGGGTGATGAACCCTTCGCGGTGTTGCTTCCCGATGATGTCATTCAAAATCCGAAAGGATGTTTGTCACAAATGGTTGAAACCTATAACCAATATGGTGGCAATGTTATTGCGGTTGAAAATGTTCCGCGTGAACTTGTTTCCAATTATGGTATCATCGAAGGCGAAAATGATAATGGCCAAACGATTGACATTCGCGGCCTTGTTGAAAAACCCGCCGTGGAAACATCTCCGTCAACACTTGCGATTATTGGGCGTTATATTTTGCAACCTGAAATTTTTGGGGAATTGGCACGCAAAGAAAAAGGCTTGGGCGGTGAAATTCAATTGACCGACGCCATGGCGCGGCTTTTGAAAAACCAAAAATTTACGGGCTTGCGTTTTGCCGGAACACGTTATGATTGCGGGAATAAACTGGGTTTCATTGCCGCCAATGTGGCTTACGCGCTTCAAGATACCGATATTAAAGACTCTTTGCGTCCTCTTGTTCAAAAATTAATAGGATCATAAATCATGACTGATACAAAAAAAATTGCGGCTATTTTAGAACTGCTTTCCTCGCGCATTTGCCACGATGTCATCTCACCGATCGGGGCCATCAATAACGGCATTGAATTCATGGAAGATGCCGGGGATGATTTGGAAAGTATCAAACAAGCGTCTGAGCTGATCGCCCATTCCGCGCAAGCGGCGGCCGCACGGGTGCAAGCCTTTCGCATCGCTTATGGTGCGGGCGGGCGTGATGGAAATATCAAACCTGAAGATATTCAAAAAGCCTTTGGTGCCTTATGCCGCGGGGATGGCAAAATTCGTCAAAGCTGGGATCCCTTCTCACCACTGGGGATTGATTCTAAACGTACCGGATTTTGCAAAGTGTTGATGGGCGCTTTGATGCTCGCGGCGGAAACCTTGCCAAAAGGCGGCACAGTTTTTGTCGATGATGGAAAAGATAAAACCATTATCCGTACTGAGGGCGTTGACGCAACCTTGCGCGAAGGGGTGGAAAATGCGTTGAACGGTGACACGTCCCCCGATGATCTTGACCCCCGCCTCGTACATCCGTATGCGCTGGGTCTCATTGCCAAAAGTTACGGGCTTGAGGTCAAGCTTGCAAATAAAGGCGAAAACAGCGTTTCTTTCGAAATTTCTGCTTAAAAACCAAACCCCTTCCCAAGTTTGCTAACAACTTGTTAAGGGCTTTCAGGCAATGTGAAAAGTGGCCTTTACGGCTTTTCTTTGCGTGAGCCTTTAGCGGAGAATTCCATGGACGATCTTATTGCCGAATTTATCACCGAAACCAATGAAAGCTTGCAAGAGCTTGATACGGATCTCATCCGTTTGGAGCAAAATCCAAATGATAAAGATCTCATTTCAAAAATCTTTCGCCTTATGCACACCATCAAAGGCACATGCGGATTTTTAGGCTTGCCGCGTTTGGAAACGGTGGCGCACCGTGCGGAAAATGTTATGGGGCGTTTTCGTGATGGTGATTTGAATGTCACCCCGGCTTATGTGAGCTTGATTTTAGAATCACTTGACCGCGTGCGCTCCCTTCTTGGGCATATTGAAAAAAATGGTACGGAACCCGATGGGTCAGATGCGGAATTGATCGCCAAACTTGATGCTGTTTACGAAGGGCGTGATCACGAATCTACACCCGCAAAGCCCGCCCCCGCCGCCCCAACATCTGATATGCCGATTATTCCCGAAGGGCGGGAGTCAACTTTGGAAGAATTGGATGCAATTTTTGCGGCCACGCCCGTTCTTGCACCAACGCTGAGCGCGCCGACCCCAGTCATCACAGAAGATCTTGCCCCTGTGAAAGAAGATCCCCGCGAAGAAAATAAAGAATCATCACTTGCCAATCAAACATTGCGCGTCAATGTTGATGTGCTTGAGAACCTGATGACCATGGTGTCGGAATTGGTTTTGACACGCAATCAATTGTTGCAAATTTCGCGCGCACAACGTGCGGAATCCGCCAAGGAAAAAACAAGTTACACGGGCCCGTTGCAACGGCTTAATCACGTTGTCTCGGATTTGCAAGACGGCGTAATGAAAACGCGCATGCAACCGATTGGCAATGCGTGGGCGAAATTGCCGCGCATTATTCGTGATTTATCACAAGAATTAAAAAAGAAAATTGATCTTGTGATGATCGGTCAAGAAACGGAACTTGACCGCCAGGTTCTTGAGATGATCAAAGACCCTCTCACACATATGATCCGCAATTCCGGCGATCACGGAATTGAAATTCCTGCGGATCGCGTTAAGGCGGGCAAGCTTGAGACCGGAACAATCACCCTCAAGGCCTTTCATGAAGGCGGGCACATCATCATTCAAATTATTGATGATGGTAAAGGCTTGCCGATGGCGAGAATCAAACAAAAAATCATCCAAAATGGGCTGGCAACAGAAGCAGAACTTGCCACCATGTCGACCCAGCAAATTCAGCAATTTATTTTCAAAGCCGGATTTTCAACCGCGGATAAGGTCACATCCGTCTCTGGTCGCGGCGTGGGCATGGATGTTGTGCGCACCAATATTGAAAAAATTGGTGGCTCGATTGAATTGCAATCGATTGAAGGCAAGGGTTCAACCTTCACCATCAAAATCCCCCTCACCTTGGCAATTGTGTCATCCCTCATTGTGGAATCAGGTGGGGAACGTTTCGCGATTCCGCAATTGTCGGTCAATGAATTGGTCTTAACCTCGGAAAAATCAGATCAGCAAATTGAGATGATCAAAGGCACGCCGGTTTTTCGCCTGCGCAACAAACTCTTGCCGCTTGTGTCGTTAGAGAGGTTGTTAAATCTCTCCCCTGAATCTGAGGTGCAAAATTTTGATCATAAATATATCATCGTGACCCAAGTTGGGGCCTATCGTTTTGGTATTATTGTTGATCGTGTTTTTGATACGGAAGAAATTGTTGTGAAGCCCGTTTCAAAAATCTTGCGTAATATTGAGATGTTCTCGGGCAATACCATCTTGGGCGATGGAAGCGTCATTATGATTCTTGATCCGGGCGGTATTGCGAAAATGGCGGGCGAGAATGATGCACCGATTGAACAAGATCTTGATCAGGCGAATGATCTTATCGCCGGGCGTGAGAAAACATCGCTTCTTCTTTTCATGGCTGGAAACGACACCTTAAAGGCGGTGCCATTATCACTTGTGGCGCGACTTGAAAATATTGCGGTGTCGCAAATCGAATATGCTTCAAACCAAATGATGATTCAGTATCGCGGTAAATTGATGCCGCTCATCGCCTATAACGATGCGGTCAAACTTCATGATCAGAAAACAAAACCTGTTCTTGTCTTTACCGAACGCGGTCGCAGCATGGGTTTAATTGTCGATGAGATTGTTGATATCACTGAACAATTTATCGACCTTCAAACTGACTCCAATTCCCAAGGTGTTTTGGGAAGCACCATCATTAATGGCAAAGCAACGGAGCTGGTTGATGTGAATCATTACCTGCGCAGTGTGTTCACCGACTTTTTCAAAAATCATGGCGATGACCCTTACCTCACGCCTCATGGTACGGCCGGGTCACGCAAGCGCCGCGTGTTGTTGATTGATGACAGCCCATTCTTCCGCAATATGCTGACGCCACTTTTATCGGTTTCAGGATATGAAGTTGTTTCACTCGAAAGCCCGATAAAAGCCTTGGAAATGGCTGAGAATGGCGAACATTTTGATATCATCATTTCCGATATTGAGATGCCAGACATGTCCGGTTTTGAATTTGCAACCCGTGTGCGGGCTGGAGGGCAATGGCAATCCATTCCGCTTTTGGCTTTGTCGTCACACGCGACACCGCAAGATATGGATCACGGATTTAAAGTTGGCTTTAACGGTTATGTTGCAAAATTTGATCGCGACACCTTGTTAAGCGCGATTAATCAAACCTTGATCGGAGGGCAACAATCATGATCGACACCGCCTCACAAAACGCATCCGAGACGCGCGCGCGCACAGGAACCACGCGTGATTTCTTGACCTTGCGCATCAATGGCCAGTTGTTCGGAATTCCCATTCTTCAAGTTCAAGATGTTTTGGGCGAAGTGCATTTAAGCCGCGTTCCTCTCGCCCCGCCTCAGGTTGCGGGCTCGCTCAATTTGCGCGGGCGTATTGTGACCGCAATCGATGTGCGTAAATGTTTGGGGCTTTCACAACCTGATTCCACATTGAAACGTATGAGCGTGGTGGTGGAACAAGATCATGAGCTTTATAGCCTGATGATTGATCGCGTTGGTGATGTTTTATCCTTATATGACGAAGATTTTGAGCACACCCCCGCAACGCTTGACCCTGCTTGGCGGGCGATGGCCACGGGCATTTACCGTCTCGAATCTGACTTGCTTGTTATTCTTGATGTGCCAAAATTACTCAAGACGCTGACTTTGATGAATTAGGTTTATAAAGGATCTTGATAATGTCAAAATTATGTTTGGTGGTGGATGATAGTGGTGTGGTGCGCAAGATTGCACGCCGCATCGCCGAAGAATTAGGATTTAGTGTGCGCGAGGCCGAAGATGGGCAAAAAGCCTATGAGGCGTGCCAAGACACGATGCCCGAAGCGATTTTGCTTGATTGGAATATGCCGGTGATGAGCGGGATCGAGTTTTTGGAAAAATTGCGGCAAATGCCAAATGGCGCATATCCAAAAGTTGTCTTTTGCACAACGGAAAATGACATGGCGCATATTCAACGTGCGATGATTGCCGGGGCCAATGAATATATTATGAAGCCTTTTGACACCGAAATCGTTCAATCAAAATTCATTCAAATCGGCCTGATTGATTAAAGAAACCCCAACAAACGCGGAGTTTTTGCGTGTCATCCCCTTCCCATCCTATTCGTGTTTTGTTGGTGGATGACTCGGCCGTTGTGCGCGGTTTTATCGGACGTATTTTAGAAAAAGATCCCGCTATTCATGTGGTTGGTTCGGCGGCGAATGGCGAAAGTGGCGTAAGTCTTGCCTCTGGTGCAAAGCCGGATATTATTTTACTTGATGTGGAGATGCCGATCATGGATGGCTTGACGGCCATTCCGCACCTTCTTGAAAAATCACCGCATTCCAAAATCATCATGTGCTCAACCCTCACCACCCGCAACGGGGCGACAACCTTAAAAGCTTTGTCACTTGGTGCGGTTGATTGCATTGCGAAACCAACCGCGCTTCAAGATATTTATGCGCAAGATTCTTTTCGTGACCAACTTCTTCATAAAATAAAATCCATCATGGGCGCACGCCCGCACATCAACGCGGATACCGCGCCCACCGCGCCCGCTTCACAAAAACCCTTATTGCATCCGCATTTACCGCGCCAAATCACCTTGCGGGACCCTAAAACTCTCTATCAAGGCAAGCCGCAAATTCTTGCTTTGGGAAGTTCAACAGGCGGGCCGAATGCCTTGATGAAAGTCATTCCGCATTTCAAAGATTTTGATATTCCTATTGTGCTGACACAACACATGCCGCCAACTTTTACACGCATCTTGGCCGAACATATCACAAGCGCAACCGGCGTGACGGCCATCGAGGCCGAAGATAAAATGGAGCTTAAAAACGGCGTTGTGTACGTCGCACCTGGTGGGTTTCATATGTTGGTGACATCAACGCCAACAGGCCGGAAAATGATTACCCTTGATGATGGGCCGATGGAAAATTTTTGCAAGCCGGCTGTTGACCCGATGCTGCGCTCTCTCATGCCTTTGTATGAGGAGAAAATTTTAACCGTCATTTTAACCGGTATGGGACAAGATGGGTTAAAGTCATCACGTGATTTAGCAGCACGCGGAGCCCCGATCATCGCGCAAGATGAACAAACATCTGTTGTGTGGGGTATGCCGGGCGCGGTTGCATTGGATGGATTATGCGCAAGCGTTCTCCCTCTCGACCATATCGGCGCGGCGGTGCGCAAACGTGTCTTGCAACTCGGATAAGAGAGGGTTAGAAAACATCTATGAAAGTTGCAGATTTTGAACTTTACAAAGATCTTTTATACACGAAATCGGGGTTGGTCATCACGCCCGACAAATCTTATTTGCTCGACTCACGCTTAACCCCAATTGCGAAAAAATGGGGGTTTGCCGATATCGACGCCATGACGTTGAAACTGCGCGCACTTCCTGACCCGAAATTGGTCATCGATATTGTCGAGGCCATGACCACCAATGAAACATCTTTCTTTCGTGACCTGAAACCCTTTACCCAATTCGAAGATACAATGTTGCCGGCCATGTTGGCGGCGCGGCAGAATAAAAAAACATTGCGCATTTGGTGTGCGGCGTGTTCTTCGGGTCAAGAACCTTATTCGCTTGCGATGATCTTGCGGGAACGCGAAGCCCAATTAAAAGGATGGCGTATTGAAATTGTTGCAACCGATATTTCACAAGAAATTCTTGATAATGCGCGCGCGGCGACGTATTCACAATTCGAAGTGCAACGCGGCCTTCCCATCACTTATTTGATGAAATATTTTGTTCAAGATAATGAGAAATGGAAGTTGAAGGACGATATTAAATCAATGATCAAATATTCCATGTTCAATCTTTTGGACGATATGTCACGCCTTGGAACGTTTGACATTATTTTTTGCCGCAATGTGTTGATTTATTTTGATGAGAAAACAAAATCCAAAGTCTTGACCCAACTGGCCTCACGCCTTGAAAAAGATGGATTTTTGTTGCTTGGCGGTGCGGAAACCGTTTTGGGCATTTCCGATAAATTCAAATTAATGCCCGAAAAACGGGGGCTTTACATTCACGCCGCCCCGGGTGAGGCCAACACCATCTTACGCACGCAACAGGCTTGATTTTAAGGTGTGGCCGCGCTACCAAAGGCGCATGACAAACACGCCCCCATCTCCAATACGCCGCGCACTTCTTTCTGTTTCTGATAAAACAGATTTGGTTGAGTTTGCACATCTGCTTATCTCTCACAACATTGAAATTCTCTCGACCGGTGGTACGGCACAAACCTTGCGCGAAGCAAAAATTCCGGTGACGGATGTCTCCGCTGTCACACAATTCCCCGAGATCATGGAAGGGCGCGTGAAAACGCTTCACCCAAAAATCCATGGTGGTATTTTGGCCAAGCGTGACCACGAAGATCACCAACGCGCCATGAGTGATCATAACATCACGGGCATTGATTTGGTTGTCGTGAATTTATATCCGTTCGAAAAAACGGTGAATGATGGCGCAGATTTTAAAACCTGTATTGAAAATATTGATATCGGCGGACCGGCAATGGTGCGCGCGGCGGCGAAAAATTTTCAACATGTGACTCTTCTCACGACCCCTGCCGACTATGCTTTGTTAAAAGACACACTTCCCCACCCGCCTTCTGTTGAAATACGGCAAAAGCTTGCGCAAAAGGCTTTTGCGATGACGGGTGCTTATGATTGCGCCATACAAAATTGGTTGGCACAGCAAAATAATGACTTGTTCCCCGAACGTCTTTTGCTGTCTGCAACCAAGATTCAAGATTTACGCTATGGCGAAAATCCACATCAAGCGGCTGGCGTTTACCGCACGGATCAGCAACTTGGCGTTGTCAACGCAACACAACTTCAAGGAAAAGAACTCTCCTTCAATAATTTAAATGATACCGATGCCGCTTTTGCTTTGGTGTGTGAATTTGAAGAACCCGCGGTGGCGATCATCAAACATGCCAATCCGTGTGGTGTTGCCATTGCTTCTGATTGCGTGACCGCATACACGCGCGCGCTTGCCTGCGACCCCGTCAGCGCGTTTGGCGGCATTATTGCGCTGAACCGTCCTCTCGATGGCGCAACCGCTTGTGAAATTATCAAGATATTTTCCGAAGTGATCATTGCGCCGCACATCACCCCTGAGGCGCGTGAGATACTGAAAACAAAGGATAAAATCCGCGTTCTTGAAACGGGTGGGTTGAGTGCGCCGCGCGCGCCCTCACTCAATATCCGCACACTCAATGGTGGACTTTTGGTGCAAACAACAGACACCGCACATATCACACAGGATAATTTGCGCGTGGTGACACAGCGCGCCCCAACACCTGACCAAGTACGTGATCTTTTATTCGCGTTCACTGTGTGCAAGCACGTAAAATCAAATGCGATTATTTATGCGAAGGATGGACGCACATTGGGAATTGGCGCGGGGCAAATGTCGCGCATTGATTCAACGCGTATCGCCGCGTGGAAAGCGGCGGAAGCAAAGCTTGATCTGCGTGATTGTGTTGTCGCATCGGATGCCTTCTTCCCCTTTGCGGATGGTTTAATTGCCGCCGCAAACGCTGGCGCCACGGCCATCATTCAACCGGGGGGATCCATCAAAGACCAAGACGTGATCGCGGCGGCAGATGATCATAACCTTGCCATGGTTTTTACCGGCATTCGCCATTTCCGGCATTGACATTACACGGGGTTCTTAATCAAGGGGCAATGATCATTCCGCCGGATCCGGGTACACCGCGCAACCCATCTTGAATTGCTTTTCTTTCCGATGCGGCACGCGCTTGTTCCTCCGCCTTAATTTCTTGACCTTTTTCTGCTGACCGTTCTCGCGCAAATGATGCGAGGTCTTTATTATCATCAGCAGAGGTCGCCATAATACCACTTTCCATTCCGAGTTCTTCTCTCAACACTTCCAGTGTCTCTTGACGTGCAGCCGCATCATATTTTCCATGACCTAAATCAAATTCCGCTCCCGGGGTAACCACATTCGCCATGAATCTGAGTGAAAAAATTTCTGAATCCGTTAATCGTTCTCCGCTTAACGCTCTGGCCGATAAATCATAAAATGATCTTTGAAAAACTTTATCTTCTTGAAGTTTTTTCGTGATACTTAAATCATCAAATTTTGTTGTGCGTTCCGTATCAAAAGGTGTAAAGGGCGTTTCGCGACGATGCGCCGTTAATCCACCTGTTGAAAGTTCTGCCAACCGCTCATAAGGGCTTTCTTTTCCTCTCAAAGAAGGAACATAAACAGCAGATGACCACGGACCCTCTTTGTGTGAATAATCATATAAAAGAGTATTCGTTAATTCTCTCAATCTATCCGGGTTTAAACTTGAGGGATCTTGGAAAGCTCGCGCAAGGTCACGCACAGCCTCTGGTTTGAAAATTAACGGCTCTGCGAATTCTCTTCCAGCCAGAGCCGCATTCCCTATATCAGAAGCGGTAATCCCGCGGTTAATCCATCCTGCTGCGCTCCCTGACTTTGATAGCCAACCCCCTACAAACATTGTTCCAACTTGGCCTGTCATATATGGACCAGCAATATCATTAAAACGGGGATCGCGATTATCAAGAATCTCCGTTGATCCATTATTATTTTTTAAATAGATCGATAACAACGCACTTACTTCATATCCTTTAGAGCCATCTGGATTTACTCTTTCAACTAAATACCCTTCCTTTATGAGCTGCTCTGCGCGCTCTTGTGTAAGGGGTTTTCCGTTATACATCATCCCCATTTTTGCTTCGAATCCAGTCGCCATACGAAATTCAAACTCACCACTGCCAGTTACAGGCTTAATATAAGTATCCCATAAATCCTCCACACCCTGCATGGCCCAATCACTGTAACCTTGATCGGATTTATTTCGAAAAGAGTCCATAACAAGATATGTTGCTCCTCCCGCCACATCTCGGAAAAAGTCGCGCAGCGTTTCGTTAGCGCCCCCTCTGGCATATTCATTTGTCGCTAATGTAAGCCCTAATCGTCCACCTGGGACGAGATTAGCAAGCGTTGAAGTGAGTGTAGCTCCAGCACTCCGATTAAACGTTGCCCGAAGCGTTGCTCCATCAACGCCAATGACACTCCCTGCAAGATCGAATCCTTGATCAATTTTCTGGTCCGCCATTTCGCCAAGATTTTGTAACGTTTGTTTAGCGTCGCGAATCGCCTCTGATGCCGCGCGCGTTGTTACGCCAACAGGATCTTCGGTAAGCTCAGATACCGCCGTAGCCACTGGCTCGACATAAGGCTTTACAGCCTTCACAACGGGTTCCACATAAGGTTTTGCCGCACGAACAACAGGTTTTACAACATATGTGTCGACAACATTAGCGACAGGTTCGACGTAAGGCTTTACGGCGCGAGCAACAGGCTTAACAACATACTTATCTGCAGCAGCCGCCGTTTCGCCTAATGGATCTCTAACGAAATCCCTGCCAAACTCATACCAGCTTCTTTCTTTTTGAGCCATTTCACACCTTCATTTTAACGGCCATTTTATCGGCGAAATATTTTCCTGTTAAAATGAAATTTATATGAAAATAATTAATATGAAATTAACTTTTCCAGATTATCGTAAATTTTATTACGTAATGTAATTTTTGCAAATCGAGCCGTCTTGTGCTAGAATTGGAAAAAATAAATAAGAAATAATAATTTCGGAGTGTGTGATATGGGCATTAAATCAAGATTATTGAGCTTAATTGAAGATGTTGATTCTTTGAAATTAGGCCGCGCCACGAAACTGGCTTTAAATAACACCTCCATCGTCTCTACTTTAGATGCCGCCGTCGCCAAAGCGGTGCGCCCCGGAGAAGCCGTCTTCACCGAAGCTGAGCAATTAAATCTTGCGCGCTCTTATAAAAAAATCGCGGACGCGATGAGGCAAGATAATCCGAAAATATCTGATGCACAGATTTATCAGAATTTCACACGCTCTATACAAGATGAGTTTGGCTCTAACCGTGGTGCTTTTAAGGAGTTTAGAAGAGCTTTGATGACCGGGCTCGATCAACTAGATTCTTCGCCTCGTCCTGCAAGACCCACCACAGCAAGACCCGCCGCTGCCGCCGCAGAAGTTGCGGGCGATGCCAAAAAAGGCGCCGAGATGGCTGAAAGCTTGACTCGGTTCAAAGGCGATGCAGTAGTAGAAAACTATGGTGGCAAAGGGGAAGATGCTCTTGCCGAATATAATGCCGCCTTTTTGCAAACACGCCAGACCGCAAGACGCCTGGATCTAATCAGCAGTAAATCAAACCTGGATCCTCAAGATGCTGGCAAGGCTCAAAAGATTGCAGACGCATTGCGTGACGGGATTCCTGTAACCCCAAATGAGCTTGATGTTCTCGAAGATTTTTACAAAGGTAAGTTAAAAACTCACCTTGATACAAAAGCGGCTGACGCCGCCCGCGCGGCGCGCGAGGCGGAAGAGGCAACAGCTCGCGCAGCGCGCGAAGCGGAAGCAAAAGCCGCCGCAGACGAAGCAGCGAAAATACCAGAAGAAAAAGCATTGAGATCACAAGAACTCTCACAAGAATACATGGCACTTGCATCTGAACTAAATGGATGGCGCTTGGGGAATAGAAGATTCGATGTCAATGAATATTTTGGCAAGTTAAATGCAATCACAAGAAATCCTGATTTTTCGGATAATGCTCTTGCCTCTTCTGCAAAAACACCAAAAACTATTCAAGAAGATATGATGGCGGGTCTTTCTGTCAATCCAGAGCAATTGGGTCAACTTAGAGCTTTTTATTCAAGGTTTTATAGCCAAAAAACAACTCAAGCCATGCCAACTTCTGGTGGCATTATTCCTGGTCAAGGAGGATTAGCCCGCGTTGCCGGTGATATTGTAGCAAACTCAACAGATAATGGCGCAGCTAAAGGTATAGCTTCAAAATATATTAGTTGGAATTATGGCGTTAACCTCCCTGCGCTCAGAGTGGCTGCTCCTCTTGTGCTCGTTGGAACCGGCTTAAGCCTTGGTACATATGGTTTTATAAATCCAGATGGGGGTTTGCCAAGATTTGCCGCCAACATCTTAAACAACAAAGTTTTTGATTATATGACTGGAAATCCAGGACTTCCTGACGGTACGCCTGAGCAAGTACAGCAGATTTTCACAATATATAATCAAGATGGCATAAAAAAAGGTGGAGCTGTTGATAAACTTTTTCAAACCTCCTTCAATGTTGACATCAATGATCCAAATGGCAAAGGTTTTATTGCTGCAGCCCAAGCATTTTACGACCCAAATAATCCTGGCCGTTCATCCATACCCGGCCCTGATTATGCAGCGATGGATTTCTACTTAAAAACACAAGCCCGGGTAAAAATGGACGCTGACGGCTCTGCGGTTCTTGCAGGCTTTGAAAAACTATATATTGATACCTCTGCATCGCGCATGCGAACGGATGTAACTTTCCGCTCTCAAATTTTCAGAGATGCGGGAATAACTAATCCACCAAGCGAAACAGATATTCCGCCTGCAAAGATTCTTGAGATTGCACCATTACTCTCCGCCAATACGTTGGAAGGTCGTGCTGTTGTGGCTTTCCTTGCTAAATCGAGCGGTATGAAACTTGAAGAAGGGAAAGAGCCTTCTATTCAAGAAATTGTTGAAGCAGCAAGAAATTCAGCAAAAGACCAAAATGACCTTAAAGTCTCTCAAGCAATGTGGGGAGACAATCAAGGTGATGGTTCGGCCGCTGCGCCTGCTCAAAATCCTACGGATACCGTAAGTGCTACGCCTGCCAAAATCAAAGGCATCTTTAATGTGATGGCGGAAGACGATCCGAACCTTCAAAGAAATATGAGCACGATCATGAAAGACTTTGAAGCGGCCACAAAAGGCGGCCAACAGATGACCCGCGATCAGTGGAACGCATTGATGCAACGACATAAGGTTGATCCATCGACTGTTGACGCCATGGCACCCAATGTTTTTGGGGGATAAGGGTTAAAAACTTTGACTTTTTCGATGAATTAAAGTAATTTTGAAGAAAGAAATAAGAAAGAAAAGAGGGTTAATATGAGCACAGGAACAGCAGGTCAAGGAACGAACGTTACTCAAACCTTAGTTGACGAGTACAACAAAAGAATTGCCGCGGCTGATACGCCTGAAAAAAGAGCCGCCGCAGATGCTTGGCTGCAAGAATCTCTCGGCAGAATCAACATTTATGACTCTAAAAACCGTACTTATGCCAGCTTGCCTGAAGATTTCAGAAATCTTGTGCTGGATATCTTCAAAAGTAATGCGGAACTCGCAAGATCCAAAGGCTTAGCTCAACAAGAGTTAGATAAAAATACCCAACAAGCAATCACAGGGCTTTTAACCTCTGCCGAGCAAGGCATCCTTCAAGCAAAACTGTCGGTTGTTCAAGCGCAAGCAGGCATATATGGAATCTTTGGAATGGTAAGCACCATTGCAAGATTTTTTGGACATAGCCAACTTGCTGACCGTATTGATAATTACATCCAAGATTGGAATCCTGAAGTTGACGTTAATACCGCGAAGATCGAAGCACGCGTAGGAAACATGGTCGTTGGCGAGCATGCTGGACACATACCTGGCACAGCGTCAAGAGCTGTGGGCGGAATGTCCACTGTGCTCCCTGCTGCGGTTGAGAAAGGTGGTAATGCTGCGGATCAGGGTGTTTCTGAATCTGCGGCACCAGATGTCAGATCAGATGCGGGGGCTGCAACCGGGTCAACTGGCCCGTCCATCGGTGGCGTTGTTCAGTCAATTCGTGGCCTTGCTTCGTCAACGGGTGTTGATGACAACGAAAAATTACGCCTTGATCGTGCTGCACGTAAGGCCGCAGGGGATGATGGCATGATGAGCCCAACTGATCTTCGTTCTTTTGAAGAATCAAAGGCTTTCAAGGCTCTTTCAGCGAAAGAACAGCAAGCGGTCGATAGCGCCGTGCGCAAAAGCTTGGGCCTCGCTCTTGAACCAACTTAACACTCTCCCAAAACCCCCGATTAAGGGGGTTTTTTTATGGGGTTGGGTTATTGTTGGGCTGTGGACGTGGCTGAAATAAAAAATCATTGAAAATCAACGCTTAAACCCCTATCACGGTGGGCATGAGCTTGACCGAAAAAATCCCCCAATCCCGAATCCGCAACTTTGCGATTATCGCCCATATTGATCATGGCAAATCGACCCTGGCTGACCGCCTTATTGAGACGTGTGGCGGCTTGGAAAAGCGCGAGATGAAAGAACAAATTCTCGACAACATGGATATCGAGCGCGAGCGCGGAATCACCATCAAGGCGCAAACGGTGCGCCTGAATTGGAAAGGGCCTGATGGTGAGATTTATCAGCTCAACCTCATGGACACGCCCGGGCATGTTGATTTTTCTTATGAAGTTTCCCGCTCGCTCGCGTCGTGCGAAGGCGCGTTGTTGGTAGTGGATGCGTCCCAAGGTGTTGAGGCGCAAACATTGGCGAACGTGTATCAAGCGTTGGATAATAATCTCGAAATTATTCCCGTCATCAATAAAATTGATTTGCCGGCGGCCGATGTGGATCGCGCGAAACAACAAATTGAAGATGTCATTGGGCTTGATGCGTCCAACGCGGTCGCCGTATCGGGTAAAACGGGTTTGAATATTACGGATCTTTTAGATGCGATTGTCACGCGTTTACCGGCACCCACAGGTGATCCGGCTGCGCCAACAAAGGCTTTGTTGGTTGACTCCTGGTACGATTCGTATTTGGGCGTGGTCATTTTGGTGCGTGTCATTGACGGCACGTTGAAAAAAGGACAAAAAGTGCGTTTCATGAACACGGCCGCCACGCGCGAAGTTGACCGCGTCGGAATTTTCACACCTAAACATATATTGCTGGATCAATTAGGCCCCGGTGAGATGGGATTCATCACCGCCGGAATCAAAGAGATTTCCGAGACAAAAGTCGGCGACACGATCACAGATGAAAAACATCAAACGGTCAAAGCCCTTCCCGGCTTTAAACCTTCGGTGCCGATGGTGTTTTGCTCCCTCTTCCCGGTGGATAGTTCCGAGTTTGAAAAACTGCGTGAATCGCTGGCGCGCTTGGCTCTCAATGATGCCTCATTACATTACGAGGCCGAAAGCTCTCAAGCGTTGGGAATGGGTTTTCGCTGTGGCTTTTTGGGTCTTCTTCATATGGAGATTATTCAAGAACGGATGGAGCGGGAATTTAATCTCGACCTCATCCCCACGGCACCGAGCGTGGTATATAAGGTTTATAAAACCGACGGTACGATGCAGGAAGTTTATAACCCCGTTGATCTTCCCGACATGGCGCGCATTGAAAAAATTGAAGAGCCATGGATCAAAGCCACCATTTTAACCCCGGATGAATATTTGGGCTCGCTCTTGCAACTGTGCCAAGAACGCCGTGGCGAGCAATTGAATTTAAGTTATGTGGGCAACCGCGCAATGTTGGAATATCGCTTGCCCTTAAACGAAATTGTTTTTGATTTTTATGATCGCCTTAAATCCATCTCGCGTGGGTATGCGAGTTTTGATTACCATCTTGATAAATTCATGGAAGGTGATTTGGTACGCATGGATATTTTGGTGAACCAAGAATCGGTCGATGCGTTGGCGATGATTGTGCACCGTTCGCAATCAGACCGGCGCGGACGGCATTTATGTGAGCGTCTTAAAGACCTTATTCCAAGGCAATTATTTAAGGTCGCGATTCAAGCAGCCATCGGCGGCAAGGTTATTGCCCGCGAAGATTTATCCGCCCTGCGCAAAGATGTGACGGCGCGGTGTTATGGTGGTGACGTGACGCGCAAGCGGAAACTTCTTGATAAGCAAAAAGAAGGTAAGAAGAAAATGCGTCAATACGGGAATGTTGACATTCCGCAATCGGCCTTTATCGCCGCACTTAAAATGGGTGATGAGTGATTATCTCACGCGAACAAATCTATGATTTGCTTCGCAGCTCCACCCGATAATCTTCAATCACCGGATTTGCCAAAAGCTTGTCGCACATATCTTTCACTTGGGCTTCGGTGGTGTTTGCCGCGACATCCAACTCAATAAATTTTCCTTGGCGTGCATCCGTCACACCATCAAAACCCAAATTATGCAGGGCCTGCGCAATCGCTTTGCCTTGTGGGTCAAGAACGCCTTTTTTCAATGTCACATGAATAATCGCTTTCATGATTTATGCCTTCCATGGTTTTGTGGGGGATGATGTTTTGCTCACCGAACGCAATTTGCGCTCACGCCCGACCTCGTTTTCAATTTCACCAAGTGATGCCGCAATTTGCTCATCCACATTTCCGCCTTGAATGATGCCACTTTCGGGGATCAGCCCCAAACGCTTCGCCACATCTTGATACGCGTCAACAAGCCCGCCTAAATCTTCGCGGAAACGGTCTTTGTCCAATTTTTCACCCGTTTTTTCATCCCACAGCCGGCAATTATCGGGAGAGATTTCATCGGCCAATAAAATATATAATTCATCATACTCACCCCATAACCGCCCGAACTCAACTTTAAAATCAATCAAACGGATTCCGATGCCGGAAAATAATCCGTTCAAATAATCATTGATGCGCCATGAAAGCGCGACCATCTCCTCCAACTCATAAGGATCCGCCCAGCCAAGCGTGACGATATGATTTTCCGAGATCATCGGATCACCCAATTCATCATTCTTGTAATAAAATTCAACGATGGGATAAGGCAACACCGTGCCCTCTTTAATTCCTAAACGTTTTGACAATGATCCGGCGGCGACATTGCGCACAACGAGCTCGATCGGAATAATTTCGACTTGGCGCACCAATTGTTCGCGCATGTTAATCGATTTCAAAAAATGTGTCGGAATGCCGATAGATTCAAGGCGCGTCATAAGATGAGCCGAGATACGGTTGTTTAAAACCCCCTTGCCGGCAACGATGGCATGTTTTTGTTTGTTAAACGCCGTCGCGTCATCCTTAAAATATTGAATGACTGTGCCGGGCTCGGGCCCCTCATAAATGGTTTTGGCTTTGCCGTCATATAAAACACGGCGTTTAGGGCGCGAGGTAGAAAATAACATCGTTCAACCTATATTGTTTCTTGATCAGGAAGTGATCCCTGATATAACAGTCTGACGCAACCCTGTAAATAAATTTGGAGTGTTTTATGGCCCTTTTTGATGATCGCGAACAAGCTTTTGAAAAGAAATACGCCAATGACCAACAAACCCGTTTCCGTATCGAAGCGCGCACGGCAAAATTGTTGGGTTTATGGGCGGCCGCACTTATGGGTATGAGCGGTGATGTGGCTGAAAACTATGCCAAAGATGTTGTCGGTGCAAATTTGGATGAGCCTGGTTTTGATGATGTAAAACGCAAAGTGCGCCATGACCTCAAAGGCCGCGATGTCGCGTTTGATGAAAATGAATTTGATCAAAAATTGGTCGAGTTTTTAGCGGAAGCAGAACACCAAATCATCACTCAAGGATAAAGTTGCATGAAAGCGGCGATCATTGTTTTTCCCGGCACGAACCGCGAGCAGGATATGGGGCTGGCGTTACAAGCGGTGACGGGACACGCACCGCATATGATGTGGCACAAAGATTCCACACTCCCAAATTGTGATCTTATTGTTCTTCCCGGCGGGTTTTCGTACGGGGATTATTTGCGCTGTGGTGCGATGGCGGCACATTCGCCGATCATGCGTGATGTGATTGCGCGGGCAAAATCTGGTACGCGTTTATTGGCTGTGTGCAACGGGTTTCAAATGTTGGTGGAAACGGGGCTTGTGCCGGGTGCGTTGTTGCGTAATGCCTCGCTTCATTTTATTTGCAAACAAGTTCATTTGCGCGTTGAGTCAAACGCCTCCCCCTTCACATCTTCTTTCAAAGCCGGAGACGTTATTCACGTGCCAGTTGCGCATGGGGAAGGGAATTATTTTGCTGATGCTGACACCATCAAACGTATGGAAGATAAGGATCAAATCGCCTTTCGTTATTGCAACGAAAACGGCGTGGTGGATGAATCTGCGAACCCGAACGGGTCGCAATCCAATATCGCGGGTGTGTTTAATGACACAAAAACTATTTTGGGCATGATGCCGCACCCAGAAGATTCCGTAACGATGCCGGCCAAAAAATACGATGGCCGCAAAATTTTTGAAAGTCTGGTGGGGAGTTTGTCATGACCCAAACACAACGAAACGCAACAGATCATCATCTTCCGCCCGAACCACCCGTCACATTAACATTGGCAAAAACATTCGGGCTTTCGGAATCCGAGTATAAAACTATGCTGGATATTCTCGGGCGGGATCCGAGTTATACCGAGCTTGGAATTTTCTCCGTCATGTGGTCGGAACATTGTTCTTATAAATCATCGCGTCTTCATTTGAAAAAATTGCCGACCTCGGCCCCATGGGTGATTCAAGGCCCGGGGGAGAATGCAGGTGTGATTGATATCGGCGATGGTCAAGCCGCCATTTTCAAAATGGAAAGCCACAATCACCCATCTTACATTGAACCGTATCAAGGGGCCGCCACCGGTGTTGGTGGCATCATGCGCGATGTGTTCACCATGGGGGCTCGGCCCATTGCGAATATCAATGCGCTTCGTTTTGGTGATCCGTCACATCCAAAAACACGCGCACTCATTGCCGGCGTGGTTGCGGGTATTGCGGGGTATGGCAATTGCGTTGGTGTTCCCACGGTAGGTGGCGAGACGAATTTTCACCCCGCCTATAATGGTAATATTCTTGTCAATGCGATGACCGTTGGTTTGGCGGATCAGGATAAAATTTATTATGCGCGCGGTGCGGGCGTGAACCAACCCATTGTCTATGTCGGGTCAAAAACCGGGCGCGACGGGATCCATGGCGCGACCATGTCGTCGAAAGAATTTTCCGATGGTGACGAAGATAACCGACCAACCGTGCAAGTGGGCGACCCGTTCATTGAAAAACTCTTGATCGAAGCATGCTTGGAACTCATGCAACATGACGCGATTATTTCCATCCAAGATATGGGGGCGGCGGGCCTTACATCATCCTCGGTGGAGATTGCGTCAAAAGGTGAGATCGGTGTGGAGCTTTATTTAGACGCGGTGCCACAACGCGAATTAAACATGGTTCCGTATGAAATTATGCTTTCGGAATCGCAAGAACGCATGTTGATGATTTTGAAACCGGAATGTGAATCCCTTGCCCGTTCCATCTTTGAAAAATGGGATTTGGATTTTGCGGTGATCGGTCAAACGATTCCGGAACAGCGTTTAAAATTATTCATGTATGATAAATTATGGTGCGATATTCCGGTGCCGCCCCTTGTTGATCAATCCCCGCTTTATGATCGCCCCCATGTGCCAACACCAAAACGCGATGCGGTGGATAATGATCACTACGCTCTTCCCGATGGCGGATTTAAAAACGCGGTGACAAAACTTTTATCCTGTCCTGATTTATCTTCTAAACGCTGGATCTGGGAGCAGTATGACAGTCTCGTTGGCGCGCAAACAATTTCCTCACCCGGTATTGCAAAAACGCAATCCCATCGCGCCGCCGATGCGGCCTTGGTCAAAATTCCCAACCATGAAAAGGCATTGGCCATCACGTCTGATTGCACGCCGCGTTATTGTTTTGCCGACCCTGTGGAAGGTGGCAAACAAGCGGTGGCGGAAAGTTACCGCAATATTTCGGCGACCGGTGCCACACCTTTGGCTGTGACCAATAATTTAAATTTTGGTAATCCGGAGCGGGTTGAAATTATGGGGCAATTTGTTGGCTGCCTCGACGGGATGGGTCAAGCCTGCCGCGCTTTGAATTACCCGATCATTTCGGGCAATGTGTCGCTTTATAATGAAACGGACGGCAAAGGAATTTTGCCAACACCCGTCATTGGCGGTGTCGGTGTGATTACAGATTGGAAAAAATCTGTGGGCTTAGGATTTGTTGATGACAATCACACCATCATCCTTATCGGTGCGACACACGGTCACCTTGGTCAATCTCTTTATTTGCGTGAACTTCACGGATTGGAGATTGGCGCAGCCCCACCCGTTGATTTGAGTTTAGAGAAAAAGCACGGCGAAGCGGTGCGCGAATTGATCACACAAAACCTTGTCACTGCGTGCCATGATGTGTCGGATGGCGGCGTATTAATCGCACTTTGTGAAATGGTGATGGCGGGGAATATCGGTTTTACTCTGGCCGCCCCTCACACCTCCCCCGCTTTTTGGTTTGGCGAAGATCAAGGCCGTTATGTTGTGACGACTGCGCTGAGTGATGAGCTGCAAAATTTTCTAACAAGAAACGGCGTTTCTTTTGAAATTTTAGGCCAGACACAAGGGAAAGCTGCGCAACTCCCGGATGGCGAATCGGTAAATATTGCAGATTTGGTGACAATTAATGAATCGTGGTTACCGAACTTTATGGCTGGGGCAAAATCTTAATTTATTTGACTTTAACTGATAATTGCCTACATCCTTATTTATGCCTATGCCCGCATCTGACATTGAACGCATGATCAAAACCGCTCTTCCCGATGCGGTGATCGAAATTATTGATCTGGCCGGTGATGATAATCACTTTAAGGCGCGCGTGACCTCGGTTGCTTTCGCGGGAAAATCGCGTGTGCAACAACATCAAATGGTCTATGCGGCGTTGGGCACAAAGATGGGAAATGAATTACACGCGCTTGCACTTGAAACTTTTGTTCCGTAATTTTTTGAAGGAGTTATTTATGTCTGAACCCGAAATTTTTGCCACCATCCGGTCTGATCTCGCCAATAATGATGTTGTCCTTTACATGAAGGGCACGGCGGTGTTCCCGCAATGTGGTTTTTCGGCAGCCGTGGTTCAGGTTTTAAATTCGTTGGATGTCACGTTTAAATCCGTCAATGTTTTGGACGACGAAGAGATTCGCCAAGGCATTAAACAATTTGCCAACTGGCCGACCATTCCCCAACTTTATATCAAGGGGGAATTTATCGGCGGGTGCGACATTATCCGTGAAATGTACACATCGGGTGAGTTGCAACAAATTATGGCGGATAAGGGCGTCAAGGCCGCATAATTACACCGTGCGCGGCAAACGCGCATCGCGGTAAATATTGCATGATTGCATCATGCCAAATCCGATCATCACCGCGATCATCGACGTTCCGCCGTATGACATGAGCGGAAACGGAATTCCGACCACGGGAAGAAGCCCCATCACCATGCCGATATTGATGAAAATATAAATTGAAAAATTGATCATCAAGCCAAACGCCAAAAGCCGGGCGAAAACAGAACGACAACGAAATGCAATCCACAATCCATTCAAAAATAAAAGCGCCAGAACAAAAAACAGAAATAATCCGCCCATCAATCCCCACTCTTCCGCCCAAAGAGTGAAAATAAAATCCGTGTGTTTTTCGGGCAGGAAGTTGAGGTGAGATTGCGAACCTTCCAAAAATCCTTTGCCAAAAACCCCGCCCGACCCCAAAGCGATTTTCGATTGCGTGATGTGAAACCCGGTTCCCAGCGGATCCGATTCCGGATTCAAAAACGTCATCACCCGATTTTTTTGGTAATCATGTAAAAAGTGCCACACAATTGGGATGGAACCCGCAACCGCAACACCGGCCACAATAAAAATCCATAGGGCGATTCCGGCGGCGAACATCACGGCAACGCTTGCAAACACAAGTGAAAGCGAGGTTCCCAAATTGGGCTGGGTCACGATCAATAAAAACGGCACGCCAATGATAAGAATGGGGAAGAACAAGGTTTTGATTTTTTTGATGTCTTGCACCTCAACCCCGTGGAAAAAACGCGCCAGCACCATGATGGTGGCAATTTTTGCCAATTCCGATGGTTGAATTTTCATCACGCCAATATCAAGCCACCGTTGCGCCCCGCCGCCGACATGGCCAAAAAGATGGACACATATCAGCAAAACAAGACACACGCCGTAAAATGGCCATGCTGTGCGAAAGATCAAACGCAAATCGGTCAAACCAATCACCACCATCATGACAAAGGCAAACATAAAACGCGTGATTTGTTGCGTAGCCCACGGGTCAAAATTTCCATTCGCGGCGGAATAAAGTGATAAAAATCCAATCACCGCAATCACGCTGATGAGAATGATCAACGACCAACTCATTTGCTTTAAACGGCCGTAAAAAGAAACATCATCAATCAAGATATCAGAACGAAATAAACTCATATCTTCACCTCAATATCTTTGGCGGCCGGGTTTCGTTTTTGACATTCCAACATAATGTCTTTGGCAACCGGTGCGGCTGCGCCCGATCCTGATCCGCCATGCTCCACCACCACCGCGCACACATAACGCGGGTTGATCAGCGGCGCATAACCAACGAAAAGTGCGTGATGGCGAAACCGCCACGGCAAATCTTCTTGGCGGCGCAACCCTTGCGCACGTTCGGCACGTGTGATGCGTTTGACTTGGGATGTGCCGGTTTTTCCACCCATCTCTAACCCGGGTTCAATGATGCGTTGCGCGTAAGCCGTGCCGCCCGGTTGCAAAACCGCATCCATGCCGGAACGTATCAATTTTAAATGTTCATCACTCACATCCATTTTGGGCCAGGCTTGGGTGTGGGTGTGTTGTGTACCCACCGCCCCCGTCACCCACGGACGCACTTCATAACCACCATTGACCAAACGCGCCGTCATGGTTGCCAATTGCAACGGTGTTGTTTGAAGATATCCTTGACCGATGGCGGCGATGATGGTTTCACCTTGATGCCATGGCTCTTTCATCGCTTTGCGTTTCCACGCCGCATCGGGAACCAAACCGGCTTTTTCCTCCGCCACATCAAAATTGACCTTTGCCCCTAAACCAAATTGGCGCGCCGTATCCGCAATCCGGTCCATTCCCACCATGGTTGCCAAGCGGTAAAAATAAACATCACATGATTCCGCAATGGCTTTGTGCAAATTGACGGTTCCATGTCCGCCTTTTTTCCAACAATGAAAACGATGATTACCAAAATCATAATGACCCGGACAAGATACAGACCAATTTTCATCAATCACACCCGCATTTAATCCCGCCAACGCCGTCAACATTTTGAATGTAGATCCGGGTGGATATTGTCCTGTCAAAACTTTGTTATTTAATGGGTGGGTAATATCATCGCGCAATTGTTCCCATTCCATCGGGGAAATGCCGCGCGAAAATGTGTTAGGATCAAATGCCGGATGGGACGCCAATGCATAAACCGCCCCCGTTTGTGCATCCATGATGATTGCGGATGCGCTTTTTTCTTGCGCCAAGCGTTGTTGTACAAAACGTTGCAATTCCCCATCAATCGTCAATGTTAAACGCGATCCGGAAACGGGCGGAGTCTTTCCCAATGGCCGCACTTCGCGCCCATGAACATTCACTTCCATTTCGGCTTTTCCGGGTGTGCCGCGCAATTCATTTTCAAAGGCACGTTCCAATCCATTTTTGCCAATCTGAAATCCGGGTAAGCGTAAGACCGGCTCATCCGTCATATCTTTTTCCGACACACGCCCGACATATCCGACAAGATGCGCCGTTGTTTCGCGATACGGATAATTGCGCACTTCACCACTTTGAACGGAAATTCCGGGAAGATCGGGAAGTTGCAATTCAATTTGCGTCACATCATCCCATGTGAGATTGTTGCGCACTTCAACCGGCATAAAACGCGGATTGTTTTTGATGTCGCGCATTACACGGCGCATATCGCGATCATCGACCATGATAATTTTGCGCAATTCGCGCAAGGTGCGGTCAACATCACTTGTTTGCTCGGGCGTTAAGACCACGCGAAAATCTTGAATATTCACCGCCAAGGGCACACCGAAACGATCGGTGATCATCCCGCGTGAGGGCGGCAAGATGCGTAAGCTGATCCGGTTATTATCGGCAAGTGTTTTATATTTCTCGCCTTGCGCCACTTGCAACCATGCAAGCCGCCCGGCCAAAACCCCCAAAACAAGTCCTTGGCCCGCGCCGATGATCAGCGCGCGGCGGGTAAACATGTTTTGGTAATCTTGATCGTTTTTCATGTCCCCAGAAAATCAGGGATGATGCATTTTGGCAATATGCAAGCGACGTAAAAAAATATGAAGCGGCAAAACCACCAAAGGGTATAAAAGCCCGCCCAAAATCACATTGGTCACAAACGGCAAAAGAGATGGCCACGAGAGCGCCATCACCGCATGTAAAAGATAAGTAAAAACGGCAGCCGCAAGACTTGCCGCCCAAAACCCCGCCCAAATGACCAACCATCCTTGCCCACTTAAAAAACGTTTTTGGGCATGAACGGTTAATGCCAGCAATAAAAAAACCAAGGCATTCAACCCAACCAAATCCCCCGTCAACAAATCAAACACAACGCCAATCATAAACAACGCCACAAGAGGCAAAAGATCCGCGCGCATCAGCAAGACAAAATAAATTCCCATCAGCAAAAAAGGGGGCTTTATGGACGCGGCAAGAAAAACAGGCAAAGCCGCCAAGTTTAATGCGAATAAAATGAGTAGATAGAGATAAGTGGCTCCAAGCCATAAGCCGGTTTGCAGGCTCGTAAAAATTCTTTGCGACGGTTCAATCATTCAATCAGTCAATCATTCGTCAGCAGAAAATTCGGAAGGACGTGCGGGCGCAGACACGCGCGCAGGTGTTTCATCGGGCGCATTTAAGGCGTCAACACTTTGACGCACATGGGGGTCTTCGGGTTTTTCGATGATCTGAATAAAATTTGCATTATTGGGATCGGTAAACGGGCGCACATAAAATGTGCCGTCTTCATTTTTTACCACGCGCCCAATGGGAAGACCCGCGGGGAACATGCCGCCATGACCCGACGTCACAATGCGCGCACCTTCTTCGATGAGACTGTCGGACGGCATATGCTCCAATGTCAATAAATCCTCATTATTTCCGGCCAAAATCGCACGTTGATTGGCGCCTTCGACCACCACCGGAACGCGGGAATTGATATCGGTCAACAACAACACGCGTGAGGCGCGTGACCCGGGTTCAATAATGCGTCCAATCATCCCTTGGCCACCCATGACGGCTTGACCTTTATTGACACCATCTTGTGTTCCGGCCGCCACCAATAATGATCTTACAAAACTTGTGCCGGAGTCAGCGATGACGCGCGTGGTGATATAACTTTGGGATGGGTCGGGTAAAACATTCAAGACATCTTTTAATGATCTGTTTTCTGCTTCCAACAACAAGGCTGTTTGATACCATTCTTTCAAACGCGTATTCTCTGATTTCAAACGTTCATTTTCGGCTTTGAGTTGCGTGATGCCGGTCATGCCGCCGACAATATCGGCAACGTAATGAAACGGTTGCGAGATCGTGGTGATGATCGGTGCAAAAATATCGGTGACGGAAATGCGCGACCCTTGCCACATGTGCGGTGCCGCAAGAGAAAGGATCATCAACACACATGCCCCCCCCACCAGCGAGAGCGGCGCGTGACGCAACGCGGATGCCACGATCGCATGAATATGGATCATGGGTTTACGGGTTGAACGTGCAAGATTACGGCGCGCCATGGGCGGCTTGTTCCCCTTGAAAGATATCTCAAATTTTAGTGTGCCCTTAAGGACTTAATAAAAGATGGAGATCAACGCAAGGGGCTCAATTTTCATGCGGGTAAATGTGTGCCCTATTATGAAATATACTTACTCACGGCGTTGGTTCCGGGCCAGATGGCGCAGAGCTGGGCATTGCACTGACCGCTTGGGTTTCTGATACGCCAAGACTTGCCAGCAAGAAATCAACTTTTGCTCTTTGCTGCTTTGTCAAACTGACAACTCCTTGAAACAAAATATCATTTTGCAAATACTGAACCACAGCTTTGCTGACCTCACCGTCTTGGGCTGCGGCTTCGGATAATAATGCCATTCCTTTGGTAAAGTTTTGAGTCACTCCGAGACCTTGGGTATACAAGGTGCCCAAGTGGAATTTACCTTCGGCATAACCCAAATTGGCGGCTTTGCGAAACCATTTCAGTGCGTTCTCGTGATCGATGTCAGTCCCTGCACGATTGAGATACGCCAAACCCAAATTCACTTGCGCTCGCGGATGCCCATTTTCTGCGAGTAAGCGCAGATTGTCAAAAGCCTCTTCTGAATGATTATCATCGGCCATAAGAAGCCATTTCGCAGCTTCTTCATAATCTTGCTCAACTCCAATACCGTTGACGTACATAAAGCCCAAATCATTCTGTGCGTCGGCATAACCACGTTCCGCTAGAAATTTGAAAAGATGAAAAGCTGAATCAACATCGCTCATATTGTAATACTCCCTGGCAATCGTATAAAGCAGTGTTTCAGCGGGAATAGATGTATTAAATTCAACATTTATACGAAGCATGATAAAAATCTTCCTGTTATTGGTGTGTAAAATAATTTGATGTGAGCTTCAATCCTCACGTCATTCACGGTGCGGGTTCCGGGCCAGATGGCGCAGAGCTGGGCGCTGCAGAATCCGCAGGGGCTTCTGATACGCCCAAACTCGCCATAAAGAAATCAACCTTTGTTTTTTGCCGTTGTGTTAATTTCACATCTGGATCAGTGAGCCCTTCTTTCAAAATCTCAACAGCCTCGGGGCCGAATTTAGGATCTTGTGCGGCTAAAGAAAATAGTTCTATTGCCTTGCTCAGATTCCGTCTTAATCCATAGCCGTACAAGAACATCGTCCCAAGATTTAAAGCGGCATGCGCATCGCCCGCCGCAAAAAACCATTTTATGGCCTCAGAATAATTTTGCTCAACGCCTCGGCCGTGAAGATACACAACACCAAGATTATTTTGCGCATCACTAAATCCCTGTTTGGCGGCCTTAAGATACCATTTCGCCGCCTCTTCATCATCTTTCTCAACACCTAGACCGTTAGAATAACAAAGGCCAATATTGAATTGAGAAGAAGCGTGTCCTTGTAATGCGGCATCCATAAAAAACTTGAACGCTTTCGCCGCGCTTGGCGGCGTGGCTTTTCCATCGCTGTAGTACAAACCAAGATTAATCTGCGCCTTATCTAAACCTTGGTCGGCCGCCTCGTGAAACCATTCAAAGGCTTTGGAATAATCCTGCTCAACGCCATGACCTTTATGGTACATGATGGCCAAATTATTTTGTGATTTCGCGTAACCTTGTTCCGCGGCAAATTTAAAAAAATCAAAGGCCGCTTTAAAATTGCCCTCATCATAAAATGATTTTGCTGTCTTATTTATCTGATCAAGCAGCTGATCTAAATTTCGTGAATTCTGAGACATACGCAGTACCTCCATGCGGTTATGCGTTCTTGTGTAACAAGAGCAATCTTAAGCCGCAAGAAAATTATGTATTTCTGTTGAGATAAGTATTTTTATTATGTATATTAATTCATTCACTTATGAATCTTATTCATAGTTTCGCGTGAATTTATGAATAGAATTTATAAGCTGGGGGGAATTAATACGTCCCGATGAGGACGTTGCGCAGGGTTTTCATCTCCTCTAACGCATGCCCGGTTCCCAACGCCACACAGGATAACGGGTCGTTGGCAATGGTGACGGCCAAGCCGGTTGCGTGACGCAAAACAAAATCAAGATTGTTCAACAACGCCCCGCCGCCGGTTAAAACAATTCCGCGTTCGGCGATGTCGGAAGCAAGTTCGGGCGGTGTGTGTTCCAACGCGGTTTTTACACCTTCGATAATTTGCGTGACGGGTTCGATCAAACTTTCCGCGATGTGACGTTCGGTTACCATCACTTCTTTTGGAACACCTAAAATTAAATCGCGTCCTTTAATCTGCATCGATCTGCCATCACCTTCGGCCGGTGGGCACGCACAGCCAATTTCTTTTTTAATCCGCTCGGCCGTTGTTTCACCAATCAACAAATTAAACACGCGGCGAATATAGGCGATGATCGCTTCATCCATTTTGTCACCGCCCACGCGCACTGACCTGGCGTAAACAATACCGCCCAATGAGATAACGGCAATCTCCGATGTGCCGCCACCAATATCAACCACCATCGATCCCGATGGTTCGGTGACGGGTAAACCCGCACCAATGGCGGCCGCCATTGGCTCTTCGATCAAGAAAACTTCGGATGCGCCGGCTGACTCCGCACTCTCCACAATTGCTTTTTGTTCAACGGCCGTGGAACCCGACGGCACACAAATAATCATCTTTGGTGACACGAACGAACGGCGGTTGTGAACTTTGCGGATAAAATGTTTGATCATGGCTTCGGCCACTTCGAAATCGGCAATCACACCATCGCGTAAAGGACGAATGGCGGTGATGTTGCCAGGCGTGCGGCCCAACATTTGTTTCGCTTCATTCCCCACCGCTAAAACTTGTTTGCGGCCCATCGCGTTTGAAATGGCCACGACCGATGGTTCATTCAACACGATGCCGCGGTCGCGCACATAGACCAACGTGTTCGCAGTTCCCAAATCAATCGCCATATCGGCGGACATGAAACTAAATAAACGAGAGAACATTTTTAAAACCCTTTGTCTTGATGATCCGCAATAAAAAATCCCGTAAACATTTACGGGATTTTGGTCAAAAAAACCAGTGCCGCAGAATGTTCGCGCTTAGCCTTGACGCACTTTACAGCGTTTTTTTGTTTTGTTGATAATATAAACGCGTCCTTTACGACGAATGAGACGGTTGTTCCGGTCGCGCGTTTTTAACGTTTTGAGTGAGTTGACGACTTTCATCGTAAAATTCCTTAAAATCTATATGAATCAGTGTTGAGCGCGGACAATACAAACCCCATCCCCCTTAGTCAAGGAATTTTCTTAAAAAAATGGTTATTTGTGGGAGTTCACAGCAACTCCTTATATAAGACATAATTTTATTGACAGAATTCTGAAATCGGGGGTATGAAGAGATATCGTGCGCCAATATTACAAAACTGCGTAAAGGAGAAAGATATGTACACCAAAGAATTACCCAAGGATTTGAAACGATATGTGCCCATCAGTCACGACGATCGTAAACTTGGCCTTGCGCATATTCAAAGTAAAATTGGTGAGGCCGCAGAAAAATTCTGTGCTACGAAATGGTATGAGGATTTTTTGCGCATACTACGAGCTGCTAGCCGCTCACCGGAGTTGCTTGCGGGTGTTTCACCTGATCTGCTGAGACAAGCTGTAGAGGAGTGTTTGAATAAAAAAGAATATGATTTTCTCTCAGGTGTGGTAGGGGCCGTCAGCCAAGTACCGGAATTGCTCGCGGTCATCTCCCCCGACATGATCACGCAAGGCGCACAAGGGTTGTTGGATAATGGGTGGTATAATGATTTTTCTGATATTGTAAAATCCGTAAGCTCTCAACCGGAGTTAATAACGGCCATCTCCCCCGCCATGGTTACCCAAGCCGCGCAAGGATGCTTGGATAAAGGGTGGTATCATGATTTTTCACTTCTTGCAGAAGCCGCCAACCAAGTACCAGAATTTCATGCGGCCATTACACCATTTGTTACCCAAGCCGCCAATAATTTGTTGGATAAAGGCTGGATTAGTGACTATTCCGACGTGGTAAAAGCCGTAAGCAACTCACCAGAATTATTGGCGGCTGTGAAACCTTCTGCGCATTTGGAGTTTTTGTCTTCGCGCGAAACGGGGCACGACTATGATGTTCTCATCGCCTTTCCGAAAGATGGCCTCCTAGCTGAGCTTTCGGGCGGGTGCAAGCACATAACAGGTCTTAAAAAACTTCAAGATCATTGGGCGGCTAAAGATGATCGCCAAGTAATTTGGGGGCGTGTTGTGGGCGTGTTTCAAAAAGTCGCCGCCGACCCCGAAAACCCATCAGCCCCCATCGCCCAACGCGAATTACGTGCGGTTGGATTGGGTTAGGCGCGCCTGCCCCCACTAAAGAAAGGGCTACCAAGCTCATAAGACATAATTTTATTGACAAAAATATGTGTTTATGACAATATCTTGGAAATTTAAGCGTAAATGAGGAGCAACCCATGTACTTCAAAGGATTACCAGAGGGGTTAAATCGCCATGTCGACATCACCTTTGGTGATCGCGTCGCGGGCCTTGCACAGATTTGCAAAAAAATTACACACGCCGCACAAAAAATTTTGGATGACGGTACCACACGCGAAAAATCTTATGCGGATTTTTTTGATTTGGTTGCCATGACACAATCGCAACATGATCTTAACGGAACCATCACCGGGGAAATTTTACAACATGCCGCGTGTGATCTTTTGAACAACGAAGATTTTTATTCTTTTGTGCGTCTTGCAAAAGCGGCAAGCGTGCATCCCGAATTTTATCAAGAAATTCCGGCGAAGAGTGTGAAAGACGCCGCACGGGGTCTTTTGCAACATAATGATTTTCATTCCTTTGCGGAGCTGACCGAAACAGCTGGCGCGGTTCCTTCGTGGCGGACGGCCATCACCAGCGAGATGATGATTGACGCAATAAAATCAGCAATAAAACGTGATTTTTATGGACATACGGTGAGGCTTTTAAGCGCGGCAAATTCTCATGAAGATGTAAGACAATCTCTTTCATCCTCTCTGGTTGCACCGATTGCGCAAGAGCTTCTTAAAAGAAATCAGTATAAAGATTTCTTGGAACTGAGCCGCATTGTCGATGACAACAAATCTTGGCATGACGCGCTGCGCCCTGAGATGATCATGCACCATGCGGATGATTTATTGCGTCAACGCGCGTATTATACTTTTTACACACTCGCAAAAGCGACAGAAATCCATCCAACCTCACATGTTGCTCTTATTCCACCCTTACAACGTACGGCTACAAATCTTTTAAACGAACATGATTTTAAGACGCTTATGCATCTTCTTGATTGCATCAGCGACACCCCAAAATTGCAACAAGCGGCTTCGATCAATTCTGATTTAGTGCGTTTGGTGAGAAATAATGACGCACAAAAAACCCCTATCCTCATTACCTTTCCCGAAGATGGGCAAGGTGATGTCGGGCTTTATACCGTCTATGCAAAGTTTACAGGGCTTTTGTCACTCACAGCGGAATGGGGCGGATTGCCCAATCCTGACCCCATGATGAAAAGAGTTATTGACGCTTTTCGTTCTGTTGCAAATGACCCTACACAAAAGGGTGCAGAAATTGCGCAACGCGAATTACGCTCTATCGAGCCCAATTGAAAAGGAGTTAAAAATGTATTTTAAAAAATTACCCAAAGCTTTGGAACGTTATATCGAGATTGGAATTATTGATCGCCTGCGTGGCCTTGATCATATCCGATCAAAAATCACCGCGCGCGGACAAGATATTCTTGATCAAGGTCA
>JAIXWE010000076.1 GCA_027482195.1 Alphaproteobacteria bacterium
AAATAAATTTATTTTTAATTATGGCTCATCTTGCCCGCCGTTGCGTGCACTTGAAAGCGTTACAGAAGAGTTAAACCCTAATGCTTTATTCAACAGTGTTAGAATTTTAAATAATGGTGAAGTGTATGCTCATTTTATTCATCATCAACAACCAGCATAATAGGTTTCAAGATAATGCTTGCTGATCAAGATCGTATTTTTACAAATGTTTATGGATGGGAATCTTACGCGCTTGCGGCGGCGCGCGCACGCGGTGATTGGGACAACACAAAAGACATCATTGCCAAAGGGCGTGATTGGATCATTGATGAAATGAAAAAATCGGGTCTTCGCGGACGCGGGGGAGCCGGTTTTCCAACAGGTATGAAATGGTCATTCATGCCGAAAGTATCGGATGGACGGCCATCTTATTTAGTAATTAACGCAGACGAGTCGGAACCCGGTACGTGCAAAGATCGTGATATTTTACGTCATGAGCCCCATAAATTGCTTGAGGGCGCGTTGCTTGCAGGTTTTGCGATGGGCGCGCACCGCGCTTACATTTATATTCGCGGTGAATTTTATAACGAAGGGTCAACCATCAATTTAGCCATCAAGGAAGCATATGATGCTGGTTTGTTGGGCAAAAATGCGGCTGGGTCTGGATGGGATTTTGATGTCGTGCTTCATCGCGGTGGCGGGGCATATATTTGCGGCGAAGAAACCGCGTTAATCGAAAGCATCGAAGGCAAAAAAGGACAACCCAGAAACAAGCCGCCTTTTCCAGCGGGTGCGGGGTTATATAGTTGCCCAACAACCGTGAATAATGTTGAAACCATTGCCGTGGCACCCACCATTTTACGCCGTGGCGGTGCATGGTTTGCGGGCATAGGACCCAATGAAAAAAATACGGGCACGAAATTATTTTGCATTTCGGGTCATGTGAATAACCCATGCAATGTCGAAGAGGCGATGGGCATTCCATTAAAAGAACTGATTGAAAAACATGCGGGCGGTGTGCGCGGCGGATGGGATAATTTATTGGCAATTATTCCCGGTGGCTCTTCAACACCACTTCTTCCAAAAGATATTTGCGATACGGTGACAATGGATTTCGATTCACTGCGCGCCGTGCAATCAGGTCTTGGCACGGCCGGTGTCATTGTCATGGATAAATCCACCGATGTGGTCGCGGCAATTGCGCGTTTATCCTATTTTTATATGCATGAAAGTTGTGGGCAATGCACCCCATGCCGCGAAGGAACGGGGTGGATGTGGCGCATGATGCAACGCATGGTCAAGGGCAATGCGAGTGTTGAAGATATCGATATGTTGCTTGATGTCTCAAAGGAAATTGAAGGCCACACAATTTGCGCGCATGGTGATGCGTCGGCTTGGCCGATCCAAGGTTTGTTCCGTCACTTCAGGCCATTGGTTGAACAACGCTTGATGGATTACAAAAGAAAGGCTGCGGCATGATTGATCATTTTAAAGCAGGAACGCTTGTTGCAAAGTATGTTGAGCTTCCTTACGAAACTGAGGAAGAAAAAGCCAAAGCCGACAAGATGAATGCGGAGATTGCCCATCTTGGTATTCGCACGTTGCGTAGTGCAAATGATTGGTTTTATCTTCCGGCAGATTCAAAAGAACCCGTTGCTTTAAGAAAAGGTGATTTTGTTAAGGTTTTTAAAACAATTTCCGAAGGGCATGTGTTGCACGATCTTGTGATTGATTTCGACAGAAGTGACTATCACCACGGTTTTCAAAAAGGAATGGATCAAGGTGAGTGGTCAAAAATGTTTCGTAATGAATTGCCCGCAAAACTCATTCGTGATGGTAAGGTTATTCATGGCGCACTCATGCCATTTTGTGAAACAGGCACAGAAGGTGTTATTTGGTCGGTTCAAGAATATGGCGGTCTTGGTTATGACGGTTTAAATTGCCTTCAAGATGGCGATCAATTGATTATTTTCAATGCTGTCTATTCCGGCGAGGTTGAGTGGGAAGGGAAGATTGATCTTGGTCCAACAGATATCAAGAAAATTGATTGGTCTGAAGTGATGCGGGATACGCTTCATGTGCCGACAAAGCAGTGGATGTATATGTCTTATGATCATCGGCCAATTTTAATCAAGCCGGCTTTAGAAGGGTGATGCGTTTTCTCAGCTTTCTTCTTGTTTTCATTTTGGCGGCTGCGGCGCATGCCCAACAACGCTTAACGCCCGATCAGGAAAAACAAGCGGGAGATTATGCAAGGCATGTATTTGTGAGCATGTGTTCCAATGATTATTGGGAATCTTTTTCTCCATCCCTCATAAAAAATCCTAAAGAAAAATCAGCTTTGTGGGACCATGTGCAAACTTCGTGCGGCTGTATAGCCCAGCAGGTGATGCAAATTCCAAACATCCGCTCAAGCGATATCACCGATTATATTATGTACAGTTATGGATTTGAGGATGATAAACGTCCCGATCCGAATATAAACAGATTTTTGTCATCCCCCGCCGCCCAAGCGATCAGAGCCGTGCAATTTGATCCGCGCATGCGTCAAGCATGTGGCTTTTTAACCCAGTTTTGAGGGGTCTTTTGACCAATTTTCCGTTGGGCTTGGGGCCAAATTGTGCTAGTTAAAACAGGTCTTTATGTAACCGCGCGAGTCTCGTGAGTCTTTGAATGCCAAAATTGAAAATCAACGGGTCTGAAATCGATGTTCAGCCCGGCACATCCATCCTTCAAGCTGCCGAAATGTTGGGGTATGAAATTCCCCGCTTTTGTTACCACGACCGCTTAACGGTTCCCGCAAATTGCCGCATGTGTTTGGTGGAAGTTAAAGGTGCGCCGAAACCGGTTGCATCATGTGCCATGGCGTGCGGTGACAATATGGAAGTCACAACCGACAGTGCGATGGTAAAACGTGCACGTCAAGGTGTCATGGAAATGTTGCTTATCAATCACCCGCTTGATTGCCCGATTTGTGATCAAGGCGGTGAATGTGATTTGCAAGACCAAGCCGTTGGGTATGGCTATGACCGCTCCCGCTATGATGAGAATAAGCGCGCGGTGAAAGATAAAAATATTGGCCCATTGATTAAAACAGTTATGACGCGGTGCATTCATTGCACGCGTTGTGTGCGCTTTGGTGAAGAAATTGGCGGTGTGGCGGAGTTAGGATTGCTCAATCGCGGCGAGGATGTCGAGATTGGAACCTTTATTGAAAAATCTGTTTCTACCGAACTTTCCGGCAACATGATTGATATTTGCCCGGTGGGTGCATTGACCTCAAAGCCTTATGCGTTTCAAGCCCGCCCGTGGGAATTGCGCAAAACGGAAAGCATTGATGTCATGGATGCGGTTGGGTCAAATATTCGTGTGGATGCGCGTGGGAATGAAGTCATGCGTATTTTGCCGCGCGTGCATGAAGGTGTGAACGAAGAATGGATTTCGGATCGCACACGCTTTGCTTATGATGGATTAAAGCGTCAGCGTTTAGATCGCGTTTTTGTGCGCGACGATGTGACAAAGCGTTTGCGTCCTTCTTCGTGGGAAGAAGCCTTCACAGTCATCACAAAAAAATTACAAGGTCTTGCGCCGGAACAAGTCGCCGGAATGACGGGTGATTTATGCGCCTTGGAAGACATGTATGCCATGAAACAATTTTTTGAGTCCCAAGGTTATGTGGGGCGTGTAAATGGTCTTATGAATGGTTTGACCATCGATACGCGCGCGCGCGCCGGATATATCATGAATTCTGGAATTGCCAGTATTGAACAAGCCGATAAAATTTTACTGGTTGGAACAAACCCGCGGTGGGAAGCGGCCATGGTGAATGCCCGTATCCGTAAGGCGTTTGTAAATAATCGCGTTAAAATCGGTGTCATTGGTGAGGTGGCGGATTTAAATTATGAGGTCACCCATTTGGGAAATGCAATTCAAGATCTTGAAACATGCGAGTTCTTGAAAAATGCGCAGCGCCCGATGATGATTGTTGGTTCCGGTGTTTTTGAACGTGGTGATGGTCTTCATGTTCATGTGGCTCTGCGTCGTTTTGCGGAAAGCAATAAAATTGTCCGTGAAGATTGGAACGGGTTTAACGTTCTTCATCGCCATGCGGCGCAAGTTGGGGCGCTTGATTTACAACTTCATGCGCAAATTGATTTTAATGCTGTGAAATTTGTATGGCTGATGGGGCGCGATGATTCCGATGTCGCAAACATCTCTGCGGATTCTTTTGTGGTGTATCAAGGACATCACGGTGATGTCGGTGCTTCGCGCGCGGATGTTGTGTTGCCCTCGGCCGCATACACGGAAAAAGACGGTCTTTATATTAACACCGAAGGGCGTGTGCAATTGGCTAAACGTGCCGTGTCACCCCCCGGTGAAGCACGAGAAGATTGGAAAATTTTCCGTGCCTTGTCAGAAATAATGAATAAGCCGTTGGCGTTTGATACGGTCTTTCAATTGCGCCAAGCTTTGCAAAAAGAATATCCGCATCTGGCAAAAATTGATATGATTGAGCCACACCCGTGGGCAAAATTTGGCGAGGAGGGGGCTGTGCAAAATGCACCCTTGAAAAATCCGCTGACTAATTTTTACCTGACCAACGTGATTGCACGTGCGTCGAAAACGATGGCGGAATGCAGCGTGGCGTTTGCATCATCTTCATCATCAACTGACCTTAAAAAGGCGGGGTGAGCGATGATGATGGAGCTTTGGAATCTTTACGGTATGCAAACACTCATGATGCTTTTGCACATGGTCGTCTTGCTTGTGAGTGTTTTGTTGGGTGTCGCATATTTAAGTTATTTTGAGCGTAAAATCATGGGCGCGATGCAAATGCGCCAAGGGCCAAATACGGTTGGGCCATTCGGATTGCTTCAGCCTTTTGCGGATGCCTTAAAGCTTATTTCCAAGGAAACGATTATCCCCTCGCAATCAAATCGCGCGGTGTTTGTTTTGGCGCCCATTGTTTTTACAACACTTGCGTTGCTGGCTTGGTCAGTTATTCCGGTGAATGCGCAATGGGTTTTGGCGGATATTAATGTGGGAATTTTATTTTTGTTCGCCGTCTCATCCATGAGTGTTTATGGCGTGATCATGGCCGGGTGGGCGTCAAATTCGAAATATGCTTTTTTGGGTGGCATGCGCTCTGCTTCACAGATGGTGTCTTACGAAGTGTCAATGGGGTTGGTGATTGTAACCGTTATTCTTTGTGTGGGCTCCATGAATTTGTCAGATATTGTGACCGCACCGCGCCCATGGTGGATGCAGATTTTATTATTTCCGATGTTGATTATTTTTTTGGTGTCAATTTTGGCGGAAACAAACCGTGCCCCATTTGACTTGCCTGAAGGGGAATCGGAATTATCGGGCGGATTTATGGTGGAATATTCCGCCGCAACCTTTGTTCTGTTTTTCCTTTCCGAATACGCCAACATGATTTTGATGAGTGCGATTACGGTCGTCTTATTCTTAGGCGGGTGGTTGCCACCTTTCGGCATTGAGGCCTTGAGTATTGTGCCCGGTGTGATTTGGTTTGTTTTAAAAATTTGCCTGATTTTATTTTTCTTTGTGTGGTGCCGCGCAACCTTCCCACGTTACCGTTATGATCAATTGATGCGCTTGGGCTGGAAAATATTCTTGCCCTTTAGTTTGTTGTGGGTCGTTGTCGTCGCCGGAACTTTAATCATGATGGACGCGGTTCCGTGAGGTGAATAATATGATTGCCCAGCTTACAAAATCTTTTTTATTGGTTGAGATCATCAAAGGTATGGCGTTGACATTGAAATATATGTTTTTCATGCCTAAAGTGACCATCAATTACCCTTTTGAAAAGGGGCCTATCTCACCGCGCTTTCGCGGTGAGCATGCGCTGCGCCGTTATCCGAACGGGGAAGAGCGGTGCATCGCGTGCAAATTATGCGAAGCCATTTGCCCCGCGCTTGCCATCACCATTGAGGCGGAGCCACGTGAAGATGGATCACGCCGCACCACACGTTACGACATCGATATGACCAAATGTATTTATTGCGGATTATGTGCCGAAGCCTGCCCCGTGGACGCAATTGTCGAAGGCCCAAATTTTGAATTTGCGACTGAGACGCGCGAAGAGCTTTATTATAATAAAGATCGTTTGCTCGCGAATGGGGATCGGTGGGAAGCGCAAATTGCGTCCAATTTAATGGCTGATGCGCCGTACCGCTAAAGGGATTTTATATTATGCTTGCCACACTTGCCTTTTACGTTTTTTCCGCCGTTTTAATTTTCTCGGCCGCGATGGTTATTGTGGTGCGCAACCCCGTTCATTCTGTTTTGTTTCTTATTCTCGCGTTCTTTAACGCGGCCGGGCTTTTTATTTTATTGGGCGCGGAATTTATCGGCATGATTTTGGTTATCGTTTATGTCGGTGCCGTTGCTGTTTTATTCCTTTTTGTGGTGATGATGTTAGATATTAGTTTTGCCGATTTGCGGAAAGGGGCGGTACAGTTTATCCCGCTTGGGCTTTTTATCGGCGGAGTTTTGTTGTTTCAATTCTATGTTCTTTTTCAATCATGGCAAATTGCACCCAGTGCAATGTTAAATATCACCACGCCATCACTAAGCGGTGAGGAAGAGCTTACAAACGCAACCCAATTGGGGCGTATTCTTTATACCGACTATGTCTTTGCGTTCCAGGTGTCGGGATTAATTTTATTGGTTGCGATGATCGGGGCGATTGTCTTGACCCATCGTCAACGCGCCGGGGTTTTGCGTCAAAAAGTGGCGGAACAAGTTGCGCGAAAACCATCCGATGTTTTAGAAATCAAAAAAGTTGAAACGGGTTCAGGGGTGGAATGACATGGTTGATATTGGCTTAACGCATTATCTTATTTTGGCGGGTATTTTATTCACCATTGGTGTGTTTGGAATTTTTCTGAACCGTAAGAATGTTATTGTTATTTTGATGTCGATTGAATTGATGTTGTTGGCTGTTAACATCAATTTTGTTGCTTTTTCCATCTTTCTTAATGATTTGTCGGGTCAGGTTTTTACAATGTTCATCTTGACTGTGGCCGCGGCCGAGGCGGCGATTGGTTTGGCCATTTTGGTGGTTTTCTTCCGAAATAAAGGAACGATTGCGGTTGAAGATATCGCATCGTTAAAGGGGTAAAAGTTTATGGAGTATATTGCCGTTTTTGCACCACTTGTTGGGTTTCTTGTGGCTGGTTTGCTAGGCCACAAAATGGGGGATCGTGGCGCACAAATTGTGACATGTTTGGGTGTTATTGCCGCAGTATGTGCTTCGGTTTTTTTGTTCCATGATGTCGTGTTGCAACAAAGTCCCCGTGTTTTGAATATTATGACGTGGATTTCGTCGGGAAGTTTTAACGTCAATTGGGCGTTGCGTGTTGATCAATTGGCCGTTGTGATGATGTGCGTGATTAATATTGTCTCCGCGTGTGTGCATGTCTATTCCGTTGGTTACATGTCCCATGATCCGCATAAGGCACGGTTTATGGCGTATTTATCGTTGTTCACGTTTGCAATGTTGATGTTGGTGACGGCCGATAATTTGCTTCAACTTTTCTTTGGATGGGAAGGGGTTGGGGTTGCGTCTTATCTTCTCATTGGTTTTTGGTATCACAAACAATCGGCCAATGCCGCATCGATGAAAGCGTTTATTGTCAATCGCGTGGGTGATTTGGGTTTGCTTCTTGGAATTTTTGCAATCTTTATGGTGTTTGGAACCATCCAATTTGATCAAATTTTTGCGCAAGTTCCCGCCAAGGCAAATGCAACTTTTCATTTCTTTGGTCATGACTTGCACGCACTGACCCTTGCGTGTTTGTTGCTGTTTATTGGTGCGGTTGGTAAATCGGCGCAATTGGGTTTGCACACGTGGCTTCCCGATGCGATGGAAGGGCCAACGCCCGTTTCCGCACTTATTCACGCGGCAACAATGGTTACCGCCGGTGTGTTTTTGGTCACGCGTTTTTCGCCCGTGTTTGAATATGCACCTTTTGCGTTGATGGTTGTGTGTGTGTTGGGTGCGCTCACCGCGATTGTGGCGGCCACCATCGGCATGACCCAATTTGATATTAAACGTGTGATTGCTTACTCTACCATGTCGCAATTGGGCTATATGTTTTTTGCTCTTGGGGTCTCGGCTTATTCCGTCGCGATGTTTCATTTGATGACCCATGCCTTTTTCAAAGCGTTATTGTTCTTGGGTGCGGGGTCGGTCATTCACGCCATGTCGGATGAACAGGACATGCGCAAAATGGGTGGTATTTGGAAAAAAATTCCAATCACTTATGGTTTGATGTGGATTGGAAGTTTGGCTTTGGCGGGTGTTCCATTCTTCGCCGGGTTTTATTCAAAGGACATGGTTTTAGAAGCCGCGTGGGCCGATCAAACCTGGTTTGGTCATATGGCATTTTGGTTGGGTGTTGTTGCGGCATTTTTAACTGCATTTTACAGCTGGCGTTTACTCATCATGACATTTCATGGCAAGCCGCGCGCCGATCA
>JAIXWE010000123.1 GCA_027482195.1 Alphaproteobacteria bacterium
AAATACTGCGCTTGACCATGTTGCCATCGGTGAAAAATTAGGCCTTCTTGATTTTGATGGTGCGGCGAAATTATCCGGGGCGCGGTTTTCAATTTTGCGCGGTGACTTGGCGCGCCTTGAACGTGCATTGGCGCAATTCATGGTTGATACGCATGTGAATGATCATGGCTATGAACTTATTTCTGCGCCCTTATTGGTCAAAGATGCGGCGATGTATGGCACGGGGCAGCTGCCGAAATTTGCCGAAGACTCATTCAAAACCACCAATGACTATTGGCTTATTCCGACATCTGAAGTCTCACTTACCAACATGGTTGCGGATAAGGTTTTGGGTGAGGGTGATTTCCCGTTACGTTTTACCGCACACACGCCATGTTTTCGTTCCGAAGCCGGATCAGCGGGCAAAGACACGCGCGGTATGATCCGCCAACATCAATTCTATAAGGTTGAGATGGTGAGCATCGTCAAGCCTGAGGATTCCGAGGCCGAGCATGAACGGATGACGGAGTGTGCCGAAAATATTCTTAAAAAATTGGGCTTGTCCTATCGTGTGATTAATTTGTGCGCGGGGGATATCGGTTTTGCCGCACAAAAAACTTATGATCTTGAAGTATGGTTGCCCGCTCAAAATACCTATCGTGAAATTTCAAGTTGTTCGAATTGTGGTGATTTCCAAGCGCGACGCATGAAAGCGCGGTTTAAGCGCGTTGGCGCAAAAGATACCGAATTTGTGCATACATTGAACGGGTCCGGCCTTGCGGTTGGGCGCGCTTTGGTCGCGGTTTTAGAAAATTATGTACATGATGACGGGTCGGTTACCATTCCCGAAATTTTACGCCCCTATATGAATGGGCAAATAAAAATTTTGCCGCGTTGAGATGGATTTACGCTCTTCCGCACGCGCCGTTGATCCAGATCGTTATCTCGCGAGCTTATTTGCCGATAAAAATCTGCAACCTTATCTTTGGGCGTTGATATATCTTAATTTTGAGATTGCCCGCACGCGTGAAATGGTCACAGAGACAACATTGGGTCTTATTCGTTTGCAATGGTGGCGGGATCGGCTCAACGCAATTATGCGCGGTGAGAAAAATACAGATCATGCAGTTCTGGAATTTCTATCTCAAAATCCTCAAAATATTAAATTCAATCCGGATGATTTTGATCAATTAATTTATGCGCGTGAATTCGACTTGGAAGATGTCGTTCCACAGACATTAGAGGGCACAAAAATTTATGCCTGCGCTACAAATCTTCCGCTTTTACGTTTGTTTTCTGATGTTTTAGGTTGTGCCAAGGAGGATTGGGAGCCCTTGGCGCGCGCTTATGGCGTGATGGGAATTTTGCGTGCCATTCCTTTTCATGCATCTCAGCGCCGTTGTTATTTACCACAAGATAAAATTGATCTTGAAAAACTTTATTCCGGATCAGTGTCCAAAGATCTTTTATCGCTTTGCGAAGATTTATCGGGAGTTGTGGCGGAGAATTTATCGTACACATATCATCATGCTTTTTTTCGTGCATTAAAAGTAATAACAGAACTACATCTGCGCCACTTTAAAAAAGCGGGATATAACCCTTTTTCTGTGGCTCCTCAAATTCCATTTAAGGAGTTGCGTGTGGCAGTGAGCGTTTATAAAAACCAATAATTTTATCCTCTAACGCCTGCCGCGCGGCATCATGCTGATAAAGAGAGTGATAAAGTGCCGTGCGATGTTCCTCATGCGCAGGAACGGTAAGCTTTCCTCTCAAGTGATGGTAACTAATTTGTGGCAAAACACCCATGCTAATCACACGGCCTTCGCCAATTTCCTTTACCAATCCGGCAATTAATAAGCGTGAACGTTTATAATGCGCCAATGAAATAATTGCATCATCCGTGCCGTCATCAAAAAAGGCTGGGCCATTACCGTATGCGATTGAAGCTTGTTCATGTTGTGATGTGACAACATCAATCATGCGCGTTTTATAAAAAGAATAATCTTGCGCATTTTCTGGAGATGTCCCATCCACAGGCCCTACTGCTGAGAAGGGAATGAGCCCAAGGCCATCACGTTGTAAAATAACACCATCCGAACGTTTATAAGTTATATCCCGCGCCATGTAATAGCTGGCTGCGCAATCTGTATGCAACGTCATCCCATCTTCAAGTGCTGCGCGTATCCGGGCAACATGATCACCAGTGAGCATAAGAGGATAGGGGCTTTTTTCATGAGTGATGCCGGGTAAAACAAGCACAGCAATTTCATGCAAATGCGCCATCACATCCTCAAGCGTCATAGATTTTGGCGGTGTGGCGGCATCACTAAAATGCTTTTTGAGCATCAAATGAAGAGATGAAGATGCAAATTCGCCTTTTAAAAGAACAATTTTTGAACGCATTTTTTGAAATATCAATCTTTGGGGCCATAAAAAATTGGGTCGCTATATTGGTCAATATTTTTTTGATGATATCTACCAACAACAACATATCCGTTACGCATATAAAGTCTTTCTGCCTCGTCATGGCCGATATCAGTATCAAGTTCAATCAATCTGCATCCTTCATCGCGTGCGCGCTCCTCTGCAAATTTGATGAGCTTAGTGCCGTATCCCGCGCCGCGATGTGACTCTTTGATCACAACATGTTCGATGTAGGTTACAAAACCGTCATGCAAATTATGATTTGGAACAATTCCAATGAGTCCGATAATTTCTTTTCCAATCTCGCCGACAAACATACGGTAACCGGTTGCACGCGCTACAAACATCCGCCGTGCATAGGTTTGCATATCCAGATGAGGAAGAAGTTGACGAATAATTGGGTACGCCGCATGGTAATCAGCATCAGAGCGCGCTTCGCGTATCGCCAAGCGACCTGAAGGTTTTTTTGAAATTTCTTTTTTAGTTTTTTTGCGTGATGGTTTCGCAGGGCTTATTTTTTTTGCTTTCGGCGGCATGTTATCCTCTTTTGCTCTTCCCTTTTATAATATACTCTTGAAAAACTTCAAACTTATAAGGAAAAACATATGAAATACCTGTCCTTTTTCTTTGCATTTTTATTGCTTTCCGCGCCAACTTTGGCATCAGAGGACTTTAAAGTCGACGTGCCGTCTTTCCCGGTTGGAAAAAACGCGATGATTCCAGATGTGCATGTTTTTGATGGTTTTGGCTGTTCCGGTAAAAATCGTTCGCCGGCGATTACGTGGTCAAATGCACCAGGGGCAACAAAATCTTTCGCGGTTACAATGTATGATCCAGATGCGCCAACGGGAAGCGGATGGTGGCATTGGATTGTTTACAATATTCCTGCCTCAGCTTCTTCGCTTGCCGAGGGTGCGGGTGTTGTGCGTTCGACAACTTTGCCGCGCGGTAGTTTACAAGCGCGAAATGATTACGGTGTTCATGCTTATGGTGGGCCATGTCCGCCAGAGGGGGATCGTCCTCATCGTTACATCATCACTGTGTTCGCTCTTAAAGATAAACTTGATGTTCCTGAGGATGCATCGGCCGCCTTGATTGGTTTCCAACTCAATAAAAAAGCACTCGCCACAGTAAGTATTACGGGTTTTTATGGACGTTAATCTCATAACCTATTTACTGCTTGGGGCGAATGCGGCATTTCTTGCTGTGGTTATTTTTTGGGCATCGCGTCCAACGAACAAACCTTCTTCCCAAGCTCCGATTGGAATTGAGAAAGCGCGCGATGATTTCTTGGCAATGATCAGCCATGAAATTCGCACACCCTTAAATGGGATTATCGGATTTGCTGATATTTTATCCCGTTCTGATTTGGATGAATCGCAAAAAGATTCCGTGCGCAATATTCAAGAGTCTGGTAGCGGATTATTGCGGATTCTTAATGATATTCTTGACATGTCCAAGGCGCGCGCGGGAAAGCTTCAAACCATAGAAGAGGCGGTCGATATCAAGGCGGTGATCAAATCTGTGTTTGATTTGTTTCGACCACTTTATCAAAAAAATCATAACCGTGTCTCATTACGTATCAGCGAGGGTCTTCCGAATTTTATTCTCTCGGATGAAATTCGCCTGCGTCAGATTTTGTCAAATCTTTTATCGAATGCCGCGAAATTTACACAAAATGGATCAGTGACGTGTGATGTGCGCTGTGATGATAACTCTCTTATTTTAACCGTTGCCGACACGGGGATTGGTATCAATCCCGCGCGGCAGGCGGCAATTTTTGAGCCGTTCGAACAAGAATCGGAATCGATATCACGTCAGTTTGGTGGCACGGGCTTGGGCTTGAGTATTACAAAACATATTATAGAGGCAATGGGCGGTCATATCGTGCTTGTGAGTGAGTTGGGGCAAGGGTCGCAATTTACGGTAACGTTGCCGTTAAAACCATGTGAGGAAATTTCTGCTCCCGTTGAAGAAGATGATAATGACGCGCCATTCTTCCATCATCATATTTTGGTGGTTGAAGATATTCCGATGAATCAAAATCTTATCTGCGCAATTTTAGAAAAGCGCGGCTGTACAGTGGTGGTGGCGGAAAATGGTTCCGAAGCATTACAAATGATCAAAGATCACGTGTTTGATGCTGTTTTAATGGATGTGCGCATGCCGGTGATGGATGGGTTAGAGGCAACGCAAAAGATTCGTTCAAATTTTGGAAGCTCTTTGTTGCCAATTATCGGAATGACCGCGCATGCAGATGCTGTTGAGATTAAAAACTGTCTTGAGGCTGGAATGGATGAAGTGCTGACAAAGCCGATTCAAGCCAAAGATGTTTATAAATGTCTCGCTGAGTGGCTTTACCGCGATGATGGTAATTTTACCGTGGCCATGAGTGATCATGACTCATCTTTAAAACAAAATCTGGAGAGTTTTGATATTCTCAACACAATCATGATTGATCAGTTTATAGAATTTCTTGGAATGGAAGGATTTCGCGGTGCGGTAACAGATACGGAGATCGATGTGCGCGAGCGTATTCAGAAAATAAAAGATCATTCTTATGCGTTTAAACTGATGCAAGATGAATTACATGCCATGTCATCGATTGTTGGAAATATTGGCCTTAATCGTCTTTCCCAGTTCTGCCGCCCGTTGATCCAGATGGAAGGGGCGCCACCATTAAATGAGCTTCAAGGCGCGATCAATGATTTTGAGACTTTGTGGAAACAAAGCCGTGAGACGTTGGAATATTATCTCACGCGGAAATAAAATTACCGAATAAAAAGCTGAACTTCTGATGTTGACGCTTCCGCACTTGGCGCGGTGGAGATGTCCACTTGCTCCATCGGAACACCCATTTGAGTGAGCGAGCGCAACACTTTCTCCGCATTACGGCGTGCGCGGGTGCTTTCAATGGCCACTTGGGCTGCGTTTCCTTGGCTTGGGTGAACAGCAACAATTTCATAGCGCGCATTGGGATATTTGCTCATCGCTTCGTTCATCGCCATGTAAATCGGCTGTTCGTAATTGACATTCGCACGATCAAAACGAATTTTAGCCAAAGGGCGCGGGTTATTTTGCGCGGGTGGTTGGCTTGGGTTTGCAACCGCCGCTTGTTGTAAAATGGGTGAGGGGCGTGCGGCGGATGAAAATGGGCGATTGGCCAGACTTTTACCAAACAAATCACCATTTGAAATTGCCATCGACAAGGTGCGCAGATTGTTACGCTCTGTTGTCAAATAGGAACTGGTGCGGGTTAAATCGTCGCTGATATTATTTTGCAAACGGTCAATAACAATAACGGTGTTATTGATACTGTCTTCTAGTTGCGCTAAACGCACGTGATCTTCTTCAACCGCCCCCGTCAAGCCATAAGCCGAACGCGTGCCTTCAAGAAGAAAAGAAGCAACAGAAGCCGCATTCGCCAACTCCACCGCCATCTCGTTAAGACTGTTTGTGTTGCTCTCTAACTGATCCAAGCTTCCTTGTGCGGAGGCAAGTTTTTGTAACAAGCGCGGATTGCCAGGCGTTGTCCCCGATTGCAATTGCGTATTGATGGTCGCCACAGAGGCGTAATAATCTGCGGCCATGTTCTGCCCAGATTTTTGAAGATTATTCATACGGTCCGACAAACGCGTTGCATCATTTTGAAGCTTACTGAGATCGCGTGTGAGGTCAGAAATTTTTTGTGCAACCATGGTATTATTCGGTTGAAAATAAGACCCCATGATTTGATTTGGTGTGATGATGGGGGCTTGGCTCGGTTGCGCGTAGATTTGATTAGCAAGGCCCGGGGGAAGGGGGTCATTGCTAATGACCAAAGCTTGCGATTGCGGTTGCGCAAAAGTTACACTCGACATCAAAAGCGTCGTGGTAAAAATCGACGTAGCCAAAATATTTTTTAAACGAGTGTTGACCATGAACACGACCCCTTTATCTAAAACTCTATTTTTACAAAATTATTGCCTGTGAAAAAGGCACACGAATCCCGTTAAGTATCTGTAACTTATGGAATTGTGGGCGCACAAAGTCAAGTCTGAAACCGCGCGGGAAAGGTTTTATCCGCAAAGGGTGTTTTTTCAAATATTTAGCCTTGCATTTTTTTGTGCAATCTCTTAGTTTTTGCCCCTTGATTGTTGCGCCCGTAGCTCAATTGGATAGAGCACCTGACTACGGATCAGGAGGTTTGAGGTTCGAATCCTTACGGGCGCGCCATTTCCATTTTTCTTTCCGAAATGTCGTATAAGAGATTGAATGGAAACGATAATTCGCCGTTTCGAGCAGATTTGTTCAATATAGCCTTTCCCCCTTTAATAAGGCTAAATCAATTCTTCCACCTGTTGTGAATCCACAACCATTGCTCGGGGCGGGCGGTGATCCATGATTCCAACAGGGCGTGGGCTTCGGCGATCACCGTTTCCACGTCCCGGTTCGTATCAAGGGGTGGGTAAATCGTGATGCGAAAGCGTGCGCCGCTTATGCGCTCAACGCGTGTGGGATAAAGAGGGCAATCAAATTTTTGTGCAAGCTGCACAAAGGCGGGTGACGTCATGGCGGGTAAGCCAAAAAAATCCATCTCCAATCCTTGATTATATTTTTGATCAATCAAAATTCCTAAGGGCTGATCGGTTTTCAGTGTGTCAACAATTTGGCGCATGCCACGCGATGATTTTGGTGAGGTTTCTAATTTATTTTTTAAGCTGCGATAAAAGCGTAATATTCCATCGACGCCTTGATTATTTGCAGCACGATAAACAAGATTAAGGTTGATGCCATGTGCATGTGCGGCCGCCGCCGAGGTTTCCCAATTTGCAAGATGCGCGGAAAAGAAAATGGCCGCGCGTGGGTATTGTGCCAGATCTTGTAAATACTCTTTTCCGTGCAGTTCAACACGTGTTTTACCGATCATTTCTAAATGCGGGTATTCGGCAAACGTGCGTCCTAAATTTTCCCACATTCCTGAAATTATTTTTTTGTGATCAGTGGTGGAGAGGGTGGGCAGAATACGTTGAATATTTTTATAGGCTTTGCGGTTGTTGATAATGCGCGCTACAACATGCCTTCCTAAAAATCCACCTATGTTTGAGGCAATATCAACGGGGAGGAATGAGAAAACCCCCATCAAAAGACGCACTAAAATATATTCAAGTTTGTAACGAAAGGATATCGGCATTTTCAGCTTCGCAAAACATTTAGAAGGTGAGTGAGTGCGGACGTGTCATCGAACTTTAAGCTAATTGGCAAGACATCAACCAAATTTTTGCGCGCGAAATCAGGAAGCCGCACCATATCTTTTTCCGTTGTGATCAAACGCGCATTTTTGCGTAAGGCTTCGTCAACCAAGCGGCCAATCTCCTGAAAATTATAAGGATGATGATCAGGGAAGCTGTGAAAATTGATTACTTTTGCGTGGCAAGAATCTAAGCTTTTGCGAAATTTTTCGGGGAAAGCAATGCCACAAAAGGCAATATAATCACCCCTGGCGGATAAGTCTTGTTCTTCGCGCGGGTGAAGATGCGCGGTGAAAACTTTTTTATCAGCAGGCAAAATATTACGTGTGTTGCGCACATCTTCATTCACAAGAATGAACGCATCACAAAAACGAAACCCATCCTCAAGACTTTGGCGTAAGGGCCCGGCGGGAATGACATGTCCATTGCCAAAGCCGGTTGCGCCATCAATGACACAAAGAGATAAATCTTTTTTCAAGCGCGTATGTTGTAAACCGTCGTCCAAAATAACCACGTCATGGCCGTAATCTTTGGCCATCTCAACACCTTTGTAACGATTGCGCGCAACAAAGGTCGGAGCATAACGTGCGAGAAGCAAGGCTTCGTCACCCCATATACTGGCATCCCCTTGCGGGTCAACACGTTCCGGCCCGCGCACAGAACCGCCATAACCACGCGTTAAAAAAGCGGGGGAGAGGAAAATTTTTTCTTGGCGTATTAAATCTAAAATCGCAATGGCTGTCGGGGTTTTGCCGCTTCCTCCCGCAACTAAATTTCCAACACAGATGACCGGAAGGCTTGCCGCATGTGGAATTTTTTGTCCGCGCAACCTTTGGCCAATACTGGCATACACGGCACCCAGGGGCATAAGTGCCCGTGCAAAAAGATTCAAATGATTTGAGGAATCATACCAAAAAGCAGGCGCTTTCATGATCATACCTTTCAACTTTTGACTTTAGGCGCAGGAAGGTTCGCCCGCAAGAATAATGACTCCAATTCGAACAAAATTTTCTCCAAGACATCGGATTTGTCATGTGCATAGGTAAGGCTGCGTTGGCGCAGATCTTGCAACTTCGCAGGATCAGAAAGATAATTTTGCAAAGCTTCATATAAATCATCATGCGTTTGAACGGGAATGGTGACGTTATGTTCTTGCATATCATCAAAAATTTCTTCCAAATTTTGAACCTTGGGGCCACGAATAACGGCACAGTTCAAAAGTGCGGCTTCCAAAGGGTTATGTCCGCCGCCACCATCATTGCTGAAACACCGACCAATGATAGTTAAAGGACACAGCCGATAAAATAACCCAAGCTCCCCCAATGTGTCAGCGATATAAATTTTATCCTGTGCTTGTGGGAGATTTTTTTCGGTTCCACGAAAAAGATGCAGAATGTTTTTTTGTAAAAATTTTTGTGAAATTTCGTCACGGCGTTGCGGATGGCGCGGCACAATAATTGTTAAAAGATCAGGGAATTTTGATTCTAATTTCTCATGAATCGTTGCGGCCAAAATTTCTTCATCGGCGTGCGAGCTTGCATAAAGCCATAAGCGGCGATGTCCCACAGCGTTTTGAAGGTTCTTGAGGTCTTCTTCAAGAAAGGGAAGTGGGTGTGCGCTGTATTTAATATTTCCGGTTAAGACAACCGAGCGCGCGCCGAGATCTTTGTAAAATTCTACATCTTGATCGGTTTGTGCCAAAACGACTGAAAAACAATTAACGACTTTTTCGGCTGCTTTGGGGAAGAGTGACCAACGTCGATGAGATTTTGGTGACATCTGAGCATTCACAAGTGCCACGGGAATATGCCGTTTGTTAAGAAGATGAAGCATGTTCGGCCATAATTCCGACTCCGCCCATAAAACGAGGTCAGGTTTCCAATGATCTAAAAATCTTCGGACCCATTGTGGATTATCAACCGGTGTAAATTGGTGAAATGCGCGGTGCGGTAAGCGGTCTTCAAGAAGTTTCGCCGATGTCGTTGTGACAGATGTCACGAGAATATGCAGTGTTGGATTTTCTTCCAATAACCGGTTAATCAGAATAAGCATGGATTGCGCTTCGCCCACACTTACCACATTTACCCAAATCAGAGAGCCAAGCGGACGGGGTTGTGATGCAAGGCCGCGGCGTTCGTGAATACGGTCACGACTTTCTTTTCCATCACGAAGACGCGCATGAAGCACCGCATTAATGATCGGTGTGCCAAAGCGCATTGATTTACGATAAATCCAAAGCATATCTCTTTATTTCAAAGAAACTCTGAGCTGTATAGAGGCTTTGGGGTTAGGATTGTGGTTTGCACGTTCCGTCTTGGGGGATACATCCCGGGTTCGGGCACACAACTTCCTCAACATTATTCCCCAACATCACGCCGGTTTTGATACCTGGAAAGCACGAGCCTTGCGCGCCCGATGCGTTTTTAAGTTGGGAATAAGGTGCGGTCACAGCAGCAAAAAGGCTGGCTGGTGTGAAGGCGCTTGAGCCAACGCCGGGTGTGTCCAAAAGCTGGGACGCGGCAGAGAGCCCCGCAACATCATATCCTTGTGACGCACAATCAACCGTATCACCGGCTCCGGCCGCAATGTTTTGAATAACACCACCATTACGTGGGTCGTTCAAAGGCTGGCCAGACTCATCTTGTCCTTTTGCAAATAACGGAAGGGACACGAAGGCTTTATCGGGGTCGATATTCGCACAACGCGCCGCATTCCAAACTTTGCGCATGTTGTTACAAGGCTGGCTTGAGAGGCCTTCAATTTGTGACGCACTTGAAGGCGTTCCGTCATTGTTAATGCCAACAATATAATCAAGTCCAGAGACCGAAGGGTTTCCGCCGGCTAATTGCGCGGTGAAGTTTCCATTAACTTGTTTTTGAGCAACCTGAAGAGCACCCGCCATGACATATTTATCAAACTGGGTGTCGGCTTTTCCGCTATTGAGGTTAATATCTTGTTCGTCTTGTGATTGTTTCTCACTAAAGCCAGCCCCAGTAGTTTTCATGACCCCGCCAAGTTGGGCATCAAAACAGGTGAGTTGCATCACGCTATCGGGCTTCCAGATGGTTGCGGCGTTGGTCACCACTTCGCGTTGCGCCTCCATATAAGCGCGTTGGCGCAGGGCTTCCATAAATTTGGGATCACAGGATGAAGTCGCTCCGGCGGTCGCAGACCCGCTTGGCGCACTTCCGGCACAAGATGGAGAGGGCATAACCAAAAGAGCCGAGCAAAAAAGCAAAGAAAAAACAAAAAATAGCCGGCGCGGTGTCAAATACATACAATCCCTCATAACCATTTGAAATCAGGTCTTATTTCCTAAGGATAGCGTAAAATGGAGCGAAACGCAAAATCTTAAACGCGTTTAGTCCGCCAAATCCATCTCTAAAATAGCCATATTAAAGTCATAGGAGACTTCGCCATCTTCTTCATCTTTGTAAATAACGCCAATAAATTCGCCATTTAACAAGACCTCTAAGGAATCGGCGGTTTTACGATCCCGCAATGACAAGCCCGGATTCGCAAATGTGGTGCGCAGATAATTTTGTAATTTTGTCATTTCAGTTGCGGAGAAGGCCATGGAAACAATCCTTTTTTCTAATTTTTTAAAACAGGGTTCACGATAAATTCAATCACCATTTTGTGCAAGGCTTGAAGAAACCTTTGTCCAAGCAAGTTGTGCGAGCTCCTTACGGTCTTGCTGTATCGTGGGGAGAAGCGGCGGATGGAAGATCACGTCAATACAGGCTCCTGACCCCATCCAAAACATCCATAAATGAGGAACAAGAACCATATCCCCCACCCAGGCATACCCAAGGCGCGCATCCGGATAGCGGTTAACATCATACCCATTGACGCTTTGAAGGCGCAAGGTCACGGGCTGGATAAAAACTGTGGGTGGGGATTGGTCATCCTCATGAAGGTTAAAGAGGCTGGAGCGAAAGGGGAGAGTATTCTCTCCGGTCGTGGACGTTCCTTCGGGAAAAAGAATCAAGCTTTTTCCTTGCTTCATCATCACCTTTAAAGATTGAGAGACAAGGCGCGCATCATTTTTTTTGCGGCTGATGAAAGCCGTTTGTTGTATTTTCGACAAAAAGCCAAAAAGGGGCCAGCTCGCCACATCATTTTTGGCAGCAAAGGAGGCTTTCACGAGTGAACCCAAAACGGGAATATCTAAATAAGAAATATGATTGGCGACATAAACGGCCTGGCCTTGCACGGGTATGCCGTGAATACGCAGCTTTAAGCCACTTATTTTGCACATCATCTGGTGCCACAAGCGTGGGAGATAATAAGACGCAGAACCTTTCGTAACGGATAATATAGCCACTTGGAAAGGAATCAAAAAAAAGGTGAGCAGTAAGAACCCAACCAACTTCAAGAAGGCACGAAGCATATATAAAATAAACATCACGCGCGCGCCGCAACAGTTTCGGATTTTGCCTCGGTCTCTGATTGCGGGCGGCTTAAATTTCGTACATAGCGTGAGGCAAGCATCTTGGTGGGCATCACAATACACACATCCGTTGTATTAAATTGGTGATCAATCACCGCGCCGTCCCCAATAGTTGCACCCAAACGCAAATATCCCTTTATCAAGGGGGGGATTTTTACAAAGGCTTGCTTGGCATCAATTTGATCTTTTGGGATAACATTCATCTCCACAAAACGGGATGGGATCGCACGTGGCCGTAAATTTTCGGGTGCAAGGTGATAATGGTAAAGATAGGCCAATTCTTCTTGCATAAGTTGGGGGTCGATGCCGTGCAAGCTTGCGCACCCAAACATCAAATCAATTTTGTAATGTTCCATGTAGCTTATGATACCGCGCCATAAAAGCTGTAACACCGGGCGTGTGCGGTATTCCGCCAAAACACATGAGCGTCCAAGTTCCAACAAATTCCCGCCATTTTTGTGGAACAACGCAATGTCGAATTCCCCGCTGGTGTAGAAAGGAAGTTTTTCGCCCAATAACTCGCGCCGGATAAGGCGATACGTGCCGACGATCATCGGCTCACCATCCACAAGCCGTTCCGTATCCATCACAATCAAATGATCCGCATGGGGGTCGTATACATCGAAATCGCGCTTTTCCGATTCCATAACCGGGTCTGGTTTTGCGCCAAACTCTTCGTAGAAAACTTGATAGCGTAATTTCTGCGCCCGCAAAATCTCATCATCCGATCGTGTCAGGCGCACGATTTTTCCAGAGACAGAATCTTCATTCATTACAAAACGTGTCATGCGTTTTCATTCCCCGCATTTTGCATCTTGGTATAAGATACTTTTTGCTTTGCGTACCTTACGGATTCTTTCTTTCAGGTCAAGGAAACAGCGTTGAACATGCCCTCTGTTTTATTTATTTGTACCGGCAATATTTGCAGATCCTCCTTGGCCGAAGGGTTATTACGACATTACGCAAAGGATAAGGTGCGTGCCAGCTCTGCCGGGGTGGAGGGGTATCACATTGGTGAGCCGCCAGATCCGCGCACGCGCCACATGGCAAAATCCCATGGTATAAGCCTAGAAGGTCAAAAGGCGCAAAAAGTAAGTGTGCGACTTATTGAGTCATCGGATTACATTTTTGCCATGGATTCCAGTCATTTAAACCGGCTTTTGAAACTATATCCTGAGCAGGCTCATAAAATTCATCTTCTTCTTGATTTCGTGGATATGGAGTTTGATGGGGTTCAAACCCAAGATGTCCTTGATCCTTATTACGGGGAAGAAGGGGATTTTCGTGCCGTTCATGTGACATTGGATAAGGCAATTCAAAAGCTTTTATCTCAAATTTTATGAAAAATTAAAAAGAAATATACTTAAATTAGATTATCCTGAAATTGTGGCTCTGGGAGGGGGAAACGACATGAGGCGTGTCTTGGTGGTGGATGATCAATTGGGGATGCGGGAGACAATCCGCATGTTTTTAAGTCGTCGTGGTTTTCGCGTGGATTGTGCCGATAGCGGCTTCGCGGCGCAGCGTTTGATGACACAAAACGAGTATGATCTTGTGATTACCGATCTTTTTATGCCGGATGGAGACGGAATTGACATTGCGCGCTTTATTCAAGATCGGCGGATGATGACGCCTCTTATCTCCATGTCGGGGGGGAGTGCAAATTTCGCGGCCGATAAAGCCCTCAAATCTATCTCGCCTTATGCGGCGGCAAGTTTGCAAAAACCCTTTCATAATGGGCAACTTTTGGATGTTGTGCAAAGAAGCCTCAGCTTTGATGTTTCTTACATTCAATAATTTTCTTGCACTCTTGTTGATAACCCTGTAGATAATGGCGCGAGTTTGAAACACTTTTACGTGTCACGTTATCTGACTTTCGAGTCATTTTCCTTGTTTGACCCTTAAGAGTTCTTCAACGGTGTTGTGATGAGCACAACATCAGCTCTTAACACGGTTAACAAAGGATATTTACCATGACCGGATTCGCGGAACTCAATCTGCCGCCTAAATTGCTGCAATCTTTAACACGTATGCAATTTACAACACCAACCCCCATTCAAACACAAACCATTCCCCATGTTCTTGCTGGGAAAGATATTTTGGGCTCCGCGCAAACGGGCACAGGCAAGACGGGTGCTTTCGGCATTCCGCTTATGGCCTTGCTCATGGAGCATCCGGACAAAACTGCGCTGGTGCTGACACCGACGCGCGAATTGGCAACCCAGGTGATGGATGCCTTGATCCAAATGATTCCGGTTGCTGATGTGAAAACAGCTTTGTTGATTGGCGGCGAGTCCATGCCAAAACAACTTCACCAACTTAAACGCAACCCGCGTTTGGTTGTGGGCACACCGGGGCGGATCAATGATCACTTAACCCGTAAAAGTCTTGATCTTTCACGCACGGCTTATCTCGTTCTTGATGAAACGGATCGTATGTTGGATATGGGCTTTGGGGTTCAGATTGAAAAAATCTTGGGCTTTATTCCAAAAAACCGCCAAACCTTGATGTTCTCGGCGACATTGCCGCAAGGAATTATAAAGCTTTCGGCAAAATATCTTCATCAGCCTGTACGTGTTGCGGTGGGATCAACCACAACGCCAGTTGCAAGAATTAAACAAGAGCTTGTGACAACATCCGAAGGCGATAAATACAAACATCTGTTATCTCAGTTGGAAAAACGCAAAGGTTCGGTGGTTGTTTTTGTGAAAACAAAGCACGGCGCGGATCGTTTGGCTGATAAACTATGTAAGGCTGAGTATACCGCCGATGCGATTCACGGTGATTTACAGCAACGCAAACGTGATAAGGTTATCCAATCTTATCGTGATGAAAAATTCCGTATTCTTGTTGCTACCGATGTCGCCGCACGCGGGTTGGATATTCCGCATATCGCACATGTGGTCAATTATGATCTTCCTCAAGTTCCTGAAGATTATATTCACCGCATTGGGCGTACAGGGCGTGCCGGCGCAGAAGGCGAAGCTGTGAATCTTTTGACTCCTGCCGATAACGCAAAATGGAAAGCTATTCTGCGTTTGATTGGTGGTGATGACGACACACAAATGCCACAACAAAAACGTGGTGGAAATCGCAGCGGCGGTGGCGGGTTCCGAAGCAATGGCGGCGGTAACCAATCACGGGATAATGACCGTGCGCGCAGAGGGAAATGGACACCTCATGCAAAAGATCGCACGGAACGGACGGATCGTACAGACCGCACAGCTCGAACAGAGCGGACGGATTCGCATTCTACGTCCGAGCCACGCAAATTTTCTTCTCCCTTTAAAAAGAAGAGTTTTGGCGATAAATCATCTGACTCCAGATCTGGATTTGCTGCAAAAAATGAGCGCACATCATCCAGACCTGAGCGTACGCGCACAGATAGAAAAGACAAACCATCATCTTCTTTCTATGCGAAGGACTCGTCGAAAAGCACGGATCAAAAAACCGGTCAGCGTTCGGGTGGTAGTAAATGGACGGGACAAAGATCCACCAACAAAACAGGCGCAAGCAAGCCATCATCAGGTGGTGGGCAAGCCCCACGCCGTTA
>JAIXWE010000062.1 GCA_027482195.1 Alphaproteobacteria bacterium
CTGGCAAAACCAAAGGATTTTGATGCCGTCGGCTTCCTGGTATCGACCATCATCGAGTGATTTCCATTGCTGGCATTTATCACACCAATCAATTTGCAATGGCTGAACGTCTTTGGTGACTGTGCCATCTCGATGAAATGTGGTGGTTTCGCCGTTGGCCTTTTGCATGAATAGTTCACCCATTTTTTTTGGCCTTTCCTGGAATCTCAGGGAATCGTTTTTGGAATTGGCACGCATTGCACACGAATACGAATCCACCATCAGGTCGATTCCACTCATTGACGTGTGTGAAGTTATCGCAATAGTCGCAATTATCTACACCGCCAAAGCCAGCAAAGGTGTAATCATCGAAAGGATTGATGAAGCTGCTCACGCTTGCTCCTTCCATGTGCCATCGCTTGAAAGCACCATCCACATTGGTGGGCATTGATTGGCCTTGACCTTTTCGACGCAGACATATCCACGATAAGGCTTGCCAGTCTTTGGTGATGTGCCCTCTTTGAGAATCCGATGGCCGTGATTGCAAATTGGTGCCTCTGATTGAAGTACGCCACCAAGCTCTGATTTGATTTGCTCGACGGCTGTTTTTGCCGTGGTGAATCCTGGTTCATCCCAAATTGGCTTTGCCCACGGATCATCCTCGACGAAAGCTTTTGGCATAGTTTCCACCTGTTGCATATTCTCCAAACTAGGTTTGGTTTCTGTGCCCAAAACCACGCTTGCGCACCTGCCTATCGCAGAGCTGACGGTGTCCTCGATATACCAGCGTTTCATTTGAACGTTATATGCCCCAACCATGCCATGTGCATAGTCGATGGCCGCTGGCTTTTCATCCTCGTAATGACGGAAAATCCGGCACTCTATGAGAATGTAACCCTTTTCAGGATTCCAGTCGATGATTGATGTCTCGATGCGGTTTGTTGGGTAGGTGGCATGAAGCCTGATGACCTTTTGATTGACGGTTTCATATCCGTCTAAAAACCCGGCCATTACTTAACTGCCTTTGATAGTGCCTGGCCACGGCGGTAACCGATTGCCTTGCCCTCTTTGAATCCATCCTCACGGCCTGCGTAATATCCGCAGATAAGCATGAACACGTGTGTGATTACTAGAATGATTTGAAGCATTGTCATTTTGTTCTCCCGATGGGAGCTTGTCGAATCTCCCAACACGTACGGTGACGCATTGGGCTGACAATTGCAAGAATCACGCGTGAATTACGGCGTGTCCTTTACTTTGAATGGTCATTGAGGTGCTGAATGAGCATTGCCCGGATTTCCCTTACGTCATGGCGTAGGCCATCGGCAAAGCCGTTTGAGACTGGTCGGGAATTCTTTTCAGACTTAGCTGCAAATATAGCTGCAATGGCAGAAATGGTGGCCGCGGCAATTACGCCAACGGCCTGAATCGTCTCGGTCATTTGGCATTGATACCAAACTGGGCATCGTTAGGGTTAAGGTAACGAAGGATCACCGGGAGCACTGCTGCCGCACCAGCTGCAAAAATGGCCTTTGGATCGGTTACACCGGCCATGTAAACGGCTAATGCAGAGGCAATGAATGACCTGCCCCAACTAGCTGCCAACGCCTTAAATTCCTTCATTTTGCTTCTCCAATTTGGCTATCAACGCAGCGACTTTCGCAGGCGGTAAAGCAATTTCAAAGTGCATTTCATCCTTGCGGTTTCGATAATCTCCACCCCAAATTAAACCGTATTTCTTTGCCAGTGCTCGAATCATGGGCACTTTCTCATTTGGGAATGTTCCCACTTTGCCCAAAGGATGTTTTGGTGCATTGAGATCGATGGCGGTGCCCGATGAATGGTTGGAAAGCTTCCCCGTCATTCCGCGGATATCACGAAAGGCATATCCCCAATCATCGAGCTTGCCCTCATCGACTGGTTCGATAAGTTTATGAAATTCGGCAGTGAAGCCGATGAGCAATGGGGCACACGCTTCAGCGCATTGAAGCTTTAACGTGGTGCCTGGTACCTGAAATGACTTTACCCCGATGGCTTCTCTATCCTTCGATGCTGGCCATCCGTTGCTTGAAATCAGCTTCACAATCGGAGCACTCCCATCGTTTCAAATCATTCAGCGTCAAAGTGTCATGGCCACATTCCGGCATTGGAGCAATGAAAGCGTCATCAATTGGATCGTATGAATAACCCTGGCCAGCGAAATTGAATCTGATTGATGCTGAGTAGCTTGTCCGAATACATTTCTGACCACGGAAATTGCCGTACCAGGTTTCAGGGTCGAGACCTTCAATAAGTTCAGTTTCATCGATGCCCACAATGACTTCAGTGACGATATTGTTTTCATCTAAAAATGCATAATGAGCCATTAGAAATTCACCGATCCTGTTCCAGCTGTGAATGTGGTGATTTTGAATCCACCTGATGAAGCCGTTGAATGAGTCAAACCACCACCGATGGTCAAAGTTTTTGAATCAGGGTATTTCAAAATGACTACGCCTGAACCACCATTTGCTGATGCTCCATACATTGCACCGCCACCGCCACCGCCTGTGTTGGCAGTTCCCGCTGTCGCATTGTTGTTATTGCCACTGGCCGCTGCACCACCGCCGCCTGAACCACCGGCACCACCTGCATAATTAAATCCACCGCCACCGCCACCGCCGGCATACGTAACTGATGAGCCTGTGATTGAAACGGCTACACCAGCACCACCGTTAGGTGTGACTGAGTTGGTAGCTGTAACGCCAAGTGCGCCGGCTCCACCACCACCGCCACCACGTTGATTGTAAGCACCTGGGCCATTTTGCCAGCCCTTGCCGCCATTAAAGCCTTGATTTGCCGTGCCTAAACCACCATTTGAGTTGCTGCCCTGCGATCCATTACCTGAACCGTTTGAACCGCCACCGGAACCACCATCTTTACCTTCTTGTGCTGAAGTGGTCGATGGCTTTGTACCACCACCGCCGATTGATGTGATTGTTCTGAAAACTGAATTGTTGCCATTTGATGATTCTGAACTGTCATTTGGTGAAGCTGCACCACCTGCACCGACGGTTACCGTAAATGACACATTCAAAGGCACCAGCATTTGTGATTCTAGTGAACCGCCGCCGCCAGTAGCCGTGACTGTTGAACGAAGTCCACCAGCTCCACCACCGCCACCGCAGTTTTGGCCACCACCACCGCCACCGGCAATGACTAAGTAATCAACCGGTACGGATAGATTGCCGCTGATAGCTGATGCGAAAATCCCAAGTCTGCTCATTTAGGCAATGTCACCAACTACTAGGAATTCATTTGAAGCAATGCAAATGACTGAAGCAGCTGAATATTGGACACGCAATTTTGGTGCTGTTGCTGATGCTCCAGTTGATCTAATTGTGACGCCTGCACCCTGTGCAAATGTCACCTGGCCTGCTCCATATTGATAAACGTCGATGCTCTGACCAACGCTGAAAACTGAAGGTGGCAAAGTCAAAGTGATTGCGCCAGCATTGTTCATTTGAACTAGCTTGCCTGCATCCGTCAAAACTAGGGTGTAGGTAGTGCCAGTCTGCGCATTGATGGTTTGTGTGACCACTGGGTTGGTGAGAGTCTTATTTGTAAGAGTCTGTGAACCAGTCAAAGTGGCAACGGTTGAATCAATTGAAAGAGTAACTGCACCTGATGTGCCACCGCCTGAAAGGCCAGTGCCAGCCGTGACGGCTGTGATGTCACCAATGTCATTTGTGATCCAGGTGAAATCCATATCGGCATTGGTAGCCTTTGCAAGAATTTGGCCGCTTGTGCCACCTAGCAAATCAGCCATCGATGATGCAACGGCTTGCCCAAATACTTCAAAGTCGGCAGGTAAATTGGTCACCAAATCTGTATTGGTGGGCATTTGCCAGTTAAACGGCGTGGTTGGATTGCTCATGTTTTCTCCTTATGCGACAACTATCGCATTTTCCCATGTGAGTGTGTTTGTAATGGTGTTCCATCGTTCCGACACGCTGACCTCATTCCATTTCAACGCCTGCAATGAGTAGGCCAACGGTGAAAGCAAGGCAGTGACCGAAATCGTGTTATAACCGGCAGTCCATTGCCAGCCCTCGACGAATCCCACGTATTGACCCGCTGACATATTCAAAGGCAAATCCGTAAGTAATAGCGGAAGCCCCATGAATATGTTGATGAGTGAATCACGATCCGCATCGTCAATTTCAGGGTTTGTGAGTTCAAAGGTAATTGACTGCATCATCGGCTGTGGGAAAGCACGCAATTGCAAATAGAAGGCTGCCTGGGATTCCGCATCAGCTTGATCGTGCAGCGTGGTCGAAATGATTTGAGCCAAACGGCCAAAAACGGCAATTGAATCAGGATCACTGTCATTGACTTCAGACGATGAATTTGACCCATATTTGATTGTTACGTCATTGCGCACATCGCCTGCACGCGTTTGAATCTTGATGCCTGGTGCAAGTGCCTGGGCAGCTGAAATGACGGTGTAACCGTTTGTGGCCAAATATTGGCTTCGATGCGTTGAATCGGCATACGAAATCTGACCCTGGGCATTTTCATAAATGTAACCCAAACCTGAAGTTGCCAAAGATGAAACTATGGAATAGACATCGATGGTGTCGGCTGTTCGAGCTGCTAAATCGTAATTACCTGGCTGGTCAATTTCACCTAATCCGGTGTTTTGGGCATTTGCCCATGTCTCAGTTGCCGGTGTGTAATTTCCCCACGTTAAAGCGGCAGGTACTTCCGACCAATTATTGATAAGCAAATCTGTAAGTACGGCAGCAATTTGTGTGCCATCGTGGGCACGATGTAAAGTGTCATTCCAAAGAGCTTTTGGAAGTCTCGAAAGAGCACCCAAAGCAACGACGGAAATCATTTGATTGATTCCGACTGAACCAGCCTGGGTGACTTCAATCGTCAAATCCACCACTGAGCCACCAAAAATAGGCACGAAAGTGTTTGTGGAATCTTTCAATGAAATTGAGACGGAATCATTGATATTGATGTTCACCAAAGATTGAGTCACATTGTAAAGCTGTAAATTGCAATAACCTGCCTGAGCCTGCTCATAAATGTTGGTACGGCCACCAGTTGCCGTGAGGTTAGCCAACACGAAATCAGCGTATTGAATTCCATTGATTTCAACTTCCCAAACCGGATTCCAAAGCGTCATCAGATCACCAATGCGGCTGCGCCGGATGTGCCTCGATAGTAAGAGTTATTCAGTACGTTGATGATGGTACGTGCAGTGCCTTCAGGATCAATTGCCCCTGAGACGTTTAGATTGATAACGGTATTGCCACCGCCAATTTTATTGTTTGGCGTAATCATGCCATTGCCTGATGGTGTAAAGATTTCAGGGCCTTGTTCACCAACCAAATATGAAGTGCCTGCCATAACTGGGCCACCAGCTGCACGGCCACCGCCAAACACGTTATTGAGTACGTTGCTGACACCCTTTACCAAAGGATTTGCTGCCACCAATGCAATCAATGATTTGATGCCATTGACTGCGTTATTGATGACATTGACCAAATTGGCAAATAATCCGATGACGCTAGAAATGGCAATGCCAACCACTTTAAGAGCTGCACCCAAAACCTCACCCAAAATTGGTGCAAGGGTATTGAGAATGAATGAACCGATTTCTTTCAGCAATGTGAAAAATGGTTCAAGCTTGTCACTATTCTTTTGAATAGCGTTTGCAATGTATCCAAAGGCTTTCAATAATCCTTCGAGAATTGGTTGGAATGTATCCACGATTCCAGGGATGACCACCTCTGAAATGAATGACCACCATTCTTGGAAAAATGGGATTAAATACTCTTGAAATACGAAAATCAGATTATCAATATAAGGCTGAAGTTTTGTGCCTACTGTTTCGCCAAATGAAATCACGGTAGGGATTACCTGCTCGACCAGCAAGCTCACCATTGGTGTCAAAGCATCCAGTACGTATGAACCGACTGTCTCTTTGCCTTCATTGATGGCCTGTTGCAACCTGGCCATTTTGCCTGCAAAGGTGTCTGCCTGGATTGATGCTTGGCCTTCAAAGGTGCTGGCCAACTGAGCCGTAATCTGATCCATTGACATGGTTTTGAGTTCGGCTGAGGATAATCCAATGCCAAGCTTTGCCAACGCGGCTGTATTGCCCTCATAAGCCTTTCCAAGAGCATTGGAGACGGCTTCGAGTGACTTACCTGAACCCGCTGCAATATCAATTGCCAGGGATTGAGCTTGTTGCGCTGTATCTAAATCTTTGGTGGCTCTCGTTAGCCTTTCAAAGCTCGGCCGCAAATCATTGTCGGTAAGCCCAAATAATAGTTGCTGCTTCTGAATGTAGGCCTCAGTGGCAGCCACCTGGGTATCGGTAGCCCCTGCGACGTTGCGAAGCGTGGTGGCCAATTTGGCCTGTGCCTTCTCATCCTCGACGGCTGATTTGACTCCATCGACCAAAAGTTTTCCGGCGTACGCAGCCGCGGCCACACCAGCTGCCGCAAATGCAGCACCAGCCATTTTGCCAAACTTTCCGATTTTGTCACCAAATGATGAAACCTCGGCAGTGCCTTGATCTAAACTTTTTTTGAGATTGTCAATATCGCCAAGAATGGCAAGCTTTAACGTTCTCGATCCTGTACCGGCCATCACCATTCCTTCGCTATCTGACTGAAAGCATTTTCCCACTCATTGATGATGTATGGCTGTTCGGCACGCAATGTTGGATAAATGAACCAACCGCGTGACCCTCGACCTTCACGGCCTGACCACACTGGAAATTGCTTGAAACGGTTTGAACCAAATTCCGATCCACCCCAAAGGGTTTGCGTATTAGCTCCACCGGAGAATTTCTGTGCAACGTAACCAAAGCCGATTTCGCCGACCTTGCTTGATTTGCTTACACGTGAACCATCGGCAATGCGGCTGGCCACTTTGCTTGATGACAATGACCCGGCCTTGCTTTTGATTTTCCCTTGAAGGTAATCAGCCAAAGCACCTGAAACGCCTTTGGCCTGGGCAACGGCTTCATCATCCATCGCCTTGAAAGCACTGATGATTTTCCGCAAATCTGATTTATCGTAAGCAATTGCATCAGTTGCCATTTTGCTTCTCCAAAATCTCGATTGCGGTCAATATGTCCTCAGCTCTTGTCCATTCGGACATTGGAATATGAGTCGCGATGGCCAATTCAACTATGAGTCGGCTGAGGCTTCCTCGCTGATGACTTTTGGGTTTGCATCACCGACATTTACTTCAGCAACGGTCTCGACCCATACTTCAAATGGCTTGACTGGCTTGCCTGCCATTGATCGCTTCATTGCTGAATAACCCAAAAAGAGCAAATCGGTGATGCCGATTTCGCTTGCTTGCTGGATGGTTTTGCCTGTACGTGATTCCCATTTCATCCATTCAGGTGCTTCGGCCACGTATGTGACCGACTCACCCGCCTGATATTCGATTGTGATTTCTGTTTTCATTCTCCCGATACCTTTCGCTTAGTCCAGTGCTGGTGTTGTTACGCAAGTAAATGAAAGTGATGCAGTGAGTGCATCAGGTGCAGTTCCACCAAGAGCCGGGAAAATTGGCTGAACGCTGAACGCGTACGCAACCCCTGCCACGGTGAAAATGACTGGCAATGCTGTATTTGGTGTGGTCGCAGCTGCGTTCCAAAGAGCTTCGCAGAGTGATGAAACTGCGCCAAAATCCTGGAGCATTTCGACTGCGAAAGTGCCCTGGGTGTCTGTGGTGTAGTAAGCCTTACCATCGAGTGTCTGATAAGTGTTGATCGTCGAATCAACTGTGAGAGTTGCGGATGTGGCCTGGGCATCATATGTATCACCATCGATGGTGAATGTGATGTCTCTACCGGTGATGATAGTTGTCATTTTTGCTCCTAGTTATTTTCCTGGGTGAAATACGTTGAGACGTTCAAATCTGCGACGAGCAAATTTGATGCCCCAACTGAAACGATTGACGGCCTTTGGACATCGCCGACCACGTATCCTGCGGGCATAGCCCCCAAAATGCTGATGATGAGTGCTTCGAGTTGATCCAAAGCACCTGAATTGCTGTTATTCGCAACCGCTGCGGTTACGACGAAATTGACTTTGACTTTGGTGACTGCACCGTTCAATAGCGTACTTTCAAGCCAAGGTGAATCCGGGATGATGACGCAAGCTGGTGGGATAACCGCTTCGGGTGCTACCGGGTAAACCGATGCTGCAACGCCTGAAAGAGCTGTGGCCAATTCAGTACGGACATCGAGAAGTGAAGTTACTGGCATATTGAATCCACATCATAAAATGCTGAAATCAAACCAATGACACGATTTTGAAGGCTGCGACCCATGCGATAAGGCGTTGGAGCAAAATCCACACCCTCGATTTGTCCACCTGGTGCTGTAACACTTTGGAAAATTTCTGTTGAGACGATGAGAATTGCAGTCTTGACGGCTGGCACGCTTGCGTAGATTTCCGCAGCTGAACCGCCATCGAGTGTAATCGTTCCCGCTGGAATACAAGGCGTGGTGATGCGATCTGCTTCATCTACTACGGCAGTAACCTGAAACGGTCTGACGGAATGGTTGCTGACTGTATATGGGCCATCTAGTCCATTACCTATTCCAGCGAGCACGACCCCTTGCCCCTCGACGAAAAAGTTTGGTCGCAAAGTATCAATGAATAAAACGTCATCTTTAATTGTGGTTGCCACTACTGCGCTTTGATATTGAGTGAGCATTGGCAAAATTGTGATTTCGGCACTCTCGATGATTTGGTCGAGATAGGCGTCATTAAATAAGGAATCAGAGACGCCAAGCACCGCACGTAGTTCATCAGCCGTGATGATGTTTGGCATCTCTGTTCCTTTCGTCTGCTCGGCCTGTTCGGGAGAGACCAGGCCGATGTTTAATGGGTTGGATTAGTCCTTATTGAACGCGTATGCACCAGCCGCAATTTTTGTGGCCGTTGCTCCATATCCGTACATGAGAATTCCAATGCTTCCATCAGAAATTATGTTAGTACGAAGCTCCAAGCGTGGGGATTCATACCATGTGTAAGCATCGCGGTTGATGACGTACATTGAGTCATCGCCTGTGCCTGAGAGTGCTGTATCAACCCAAAGGTCAATGCCGTTTACTGAACCGCGAAGTGATCGTGGCTGTGCGTTACCGGCAGCGTTCTGTGGCTGCAAAGCATTGTAGATTGGTCGGCCATCAACGTTGAATGACATGATGCGACCCCACATTGCAGGTGATACCACGATTGCATCTGCAAACTTAAATGTGTTTGAGTAAACGCTTACTGCGCCATTTGAAACCCATGTAAGTAGTTCAGCTGCGGTGATGTCTGTGCCATAACCTGTTGCAGTCTTTGTTGCACCTGCAATGATTTGTGCAGAGTTGTATGTGTTTGTTGCACGTGCATATTGTGAAGAAAGATTTGAAATCAATTCTGAGAAGAAAAGAGGATCAGATCGGTCTGCGAGTTCCACTGACATGACCTGGCTTCCCTTGAATGACTTCACATCTACGTTGATGAATTCTGATTCCATCACTGTTGGTGTCACTGGATCGAGTTCATCAATCTGTGCTACCGCAGGGAGCTGCGAAATCTTTGGAATCTGAAATACAAGTCCAGCGGTTGGCAAAGTGCCATTTGAAATTGAATCGATGGAAGCTCTCACATTGTCTGCAAGTCCATTGACCACTTCGCGAAGCTGGCGTGTAGGAATTAATCCTGGATTGTCTGTTGATGCTGTTGCTGCGGCGATAAATGCACGTGATTCCTCTGAACCACGCATCGCTGCGACTTTGTGCATGAGGTAGGTTTCAGGTGAAACCACTGGGTTACGTGTTGCGATGAAATTGACAGGCTTTGCGATTGACGCTGCCTGCACTGGTGCTGAAGCTTCTACCGTCTCGGCGGCAGTTGGCTCTGTGACGGTGTTTTCCACGACGTCTCCTTCTGTTGATGGTTGTGGTTGTGCTTCTGCTTCATCGGTTGATGATTCAGAAATTTGTTCTGCTTCTGTTGCTGCGACATTTGATACACGTGCTGAATCAAAAGCCGGGTTATGTGTTAATGCGACCCCTACGAGATCAGCTGAATTCACGATCATTGTGCCATCCTTTGCGTGAGTGAAATCATTTGCGTTTGCTTCCACACTGAATCCATCACGAAGGCCATCCATCGCTTCCTGAATTGCATCAGTACCCGCGGTGGTCTTTGAGATTTTGAATGTGGCTTCGATTGAATTTCCATCCGGCGAAAGTTCCATCGAAAGTGTTTTGCCAATTGGCCGTGCTGAATCGTGCTCCAAATTAAGCTTTACGTTTGCAGGATTAAGCGATCCACGCTGAAACATGACCTTGCCGGTTGATGCTGTTGCTGGTACGCCAAATTCCACGATCTTGCCCGTGATTGTACGAGCTTCAGAATCGGCAGCTGTAATTGTGAACGGTGTGGTGACTTTCATCGGATCATTTCCTCTGCTTGACGTATTTCCTCGACTGTGAGTGCAGGATTGCCCTCAGCATCGACAATTGAATTCAAAGTCTTGTAAATATTTGCACGTTCCAAATCTGAGCCGCGGAGATAGTCACTGAGGTCATATTCCACACGCTGTGATTGCGGTACGAAGTCCGGCATTGATAAACGTTCAGAAATTGAAGTCATCAGCGGAATCAATGAGAAGTCCAGCAAGGTTTGACGCTGTGTGGTCGCATTGCTGTATGTCATTGATGAACCAGTTTCAGCATCGACGTAATATGCCGGGATTCCCAAAGCTCTTGCGAGTTCAGTCGATACGTACGATCTCGCCTGGTTAAGCTGCAATTTCTCAGGGTCGAATCCGACTGATTCCAAAGTGACATCAGCATTGAGAAATGCAGTGCTGCGATTGCGACGTGCAGTGCTCCATGAATCGAGAAGCTTTGCAATTCTGTCCGCCGGTAAGGCCGTGCCGTTGCTCTTGAGCACCATTGAGGGTACTGGCTCGCGTGCGTACATCGCAGCGGCACGTTCTAGTTCCGCACCTGTGCGGATTGTCTTTCCAGCTCGATTCAGTAAACCTTCATCATTGCCGTTGAATACCACCAATGAACCGATGCCTGAATTTGGCACTGGTGATCCATCGACCATGTAATATTCAATTTCAGTTGCAAGTGAATTGGTTTGAATTGTGACGCGTGCTGGTGAAACGCGTTGAACGCTTCGCACTCGATACGTATCAGAAAATAATTCAGTTATTTGCCAATATGCGTAACCGTAGAAAAGCAAATCCTCGCAAGTCCATACATAAGTGGCTGAACCAGGCACACGTGGATCAGGTGTACGAATCACGCGTGGTGTCGCATCCTCGATTTCCATTCCGGTGCTTCGGTCAATTACTTCGAGTCCAATTGATGCAATTGATGAGCAAATGATATTTCGGCCACGTGCCACGGTTGGCACTGACATTGCTTCCTCGCGGGTTGCAGTATTTACGCCACCAAAAAATGGCGTTAATGAATCCAATGAAGTAACTGGCAATGATGCAGCGATGTCTGCACCTGCCTTTGGCGTAACGGTCTCGATTGACCGCGTCGCAAAAATGTCACGTATTCCCATGTGATAATTTTCGCCGTTTTATAGCATTAACCCACCATGATGTCGGTTTCTGTCTCTGGGCGTGTCGCAAAGTGTGTCGCAAGAGCTGTGGCCACGGCAGCTGCTACGGCGGTTGAACTGGCACGCCTTCCAATAACCCAACCCCCATCGCCTCGACGAAGCTGAACGGCTGAAAGAATCTGTGACGTCAATTCTGCCTGGCCACGGTGCTTGAGTCTGCCGCTATTGATTGCACCCAACAATTCATCACATGATTGTGGGTAGGCCGTATCCATGTCATAAATCGGAATACCAGCCGGCTGAAGCCTGGCCGCTACTGCTCCACTGGTTTTCCTCGAATAGAGCAAATATTCAATTGGGTACTTTCGGCAGTATGAAGCGGCATCATTTGCGATGGCCTTATCATCGAGCTGACGATCATTTTCCCATGTGTGCAATAGCTTGACCACGAAGTTTTCATCCCCAAGCTTTTGGGCACCGACCAAAGCGCAATGACGGCGATCCGGTGAAATGTCCAAAGCCAACCAGGTGAGCTTCTCGGTATCCAAATCCACGGTGTCATCGGCGCAGGCTTCCCATGCCTGGGGATTGACCACGCTGGAAATTGTCTGAACCCATCTGCAAAGCACCTCGGTCATTACCACTTCATGTGGATCGTTCAAAGTTGCCCGGATATTGTCGATGTGGATTGTGTGGCCTAAAGCGGGATTGCTCGCCACCCAATTTGCCTGGTCATGTACGTCATCAGTCGGTGCTGACCATTCGGCATAGAAAATGTCATCGGCTGCACCTGACGCAGCTGCCAACCCGCGGTCACGTGCCATATTCAAAACTTTAGAATGGGCATCGCCGGCATTTGTGAAGGCGTTGATACTCGGATTTTTTGCGGCCATCAAGGTATAGCGCAGCGATGCGAAAGATTCGAGATCGTGCATTTCACGCAACTCATCGAGGTGCACCGATTCAGGTTTACTCATTCCACGTGCAGCTGAACCGCCGGCCTTAATGACGAAACGGCATCCATCGAGGGTCTCGATTTCCTCAGCCCCATGTTGCCACCTGATGCGTTTTACCTGTTTAGCCAAATCATCGTTTGCCTCGATCATGGCTACCAAAGCTCTGAATTGCTCCAATGAAGTAACCAGTCGGTGAGCCGATGCGACCTGCAAAGAATCTTTCCAGTGAAATAGGTTCATCGCTATCAATGCCAGCATGTAGGTCGATTTTCCATTCTGCCTGGCTACCGTGGTAACCCGGAAGGGATGGGCATATCTCCCATCCTCTTTCATTTTTAAGCTGTGAATGGCCAGCCATTTTTGCCAGGGCATAAAGCCGCCTGGGATTACCTGACTAGCAAAGTCGATGAGTTCTTTGCCCCTGGTAGGCAATTCATTCAGTGGCGTGTGGATTCTTGGCCATGCTGAACCAAACACCGTAGCTGATGGCGGTTCAAAAACCGATTCCAGCCGATTTGAGCCTGTTTCAGCTTGATGTCCACCAGGTATGACCAGTTCAGGCTTATTCATGACTAATGCTCACGTTTTGGGGTATATAACGTTCATGGAGAGTCGGGGGTGTCAAAGGCTGTTCAAAAAAACGACCACCTTTTGATAAATTGCAATTTTGGCATAACACCTGCAAATTCTCCTCTAAGTCTGAACCACCAAGCCTCTTTGGCACGATGTGATCGATGTGCAACTGGCCTTCAGTCTCACCACATCTTTGGCAACAATATGAATCTCTTACGAGTATGCGTTCCCTGATTGCTCTCCAACCTTTACGGTCTGAGTTACGCCATGCTCTTGACATCTAGTACCACCCATGCTTTTGATGATATCTCCATGCGTTGCATACTGAACCGTAACGCACCTTGATGTATTTGAGGGTTTGGTCAATTTGACGATAAGCATCGAGTTCACGATAATGCTTTGAACGCATCTGACCTATGCCGTAATGCGATCCATTCTTTGCATTGACATCCCATGATCGATTCTCTTTGTGTATCAGCTTAATGAAGCATTGATATTGCACATCATTAACAATACGTGAATGTGCATAGAGTTTGAGCATATCTGTTTGACTAGCTACTGCGGGTTGCACGTTTATTGCAATAGAGCCTAGCAATAGGCATAGAGCACCCATAAGCTTCACTACTCGCTGCGAGCTACACCGGCACACCGGCTCTCGCGAGAGCATGAAGCGTAGCACACCAGTCAAATAGGCTGAGTTATCCACAAGATTCTGAACGGCCTTACGGCGTGTTATCCACAGGTTATCCACAGCAGTCAAACCTCACTATCATCGAAGGGAAGGGAGCCGGTGATTGCCCCCCCCCCAAACTTCAATCGACCTTTGATGAATTCAACGCTGGCATTTGGTAACACCAATTCATGAAACCAACGTGTATCAGTACGTGCAGGCAATAGCATCACCACTTCATCATGATGTTGAGAAGCTTTCAGCACCCAATCCTTGATGCCCCTGCCGTAAGGCGGATTGCACCAAACGTGACCCCACCATTCAGCTTCAAGTCCATTGCGTTTGGATTGATCGTCATGGTCTAGGCCAAACCATTCATCGCAAAGGTGATTGGATTTACTAGCCGCCAC
>JAIXWE010000027.1 GCA_027482195.1 Alphaproteobacteria bacterium
GAACAGCTGAATGCGAAATTGGCGGATAACATCAAAACCATGGAACCCGATGCGCTGTTGCAAACCTGGGTTCCCGCACTTTTTCAAGGCTGGTCGGAAATTCAGCAAAATTTTTGGTCGCAAATGGGCAAAATGGGCGGGGTCAACATCAACCCGCAAGCGAGTGAGGGGGAAGATCCAGATTCCGATGATGAGCCCATGCGTTTCACCAGCAAAAACAAAAAACGCTGAATTTTCTTGACGGCTTCCCTTTCAGCCCTCTAAAACCTATTCACATAGGTTAATGACATAAGCCAAAAAGGAAATGCATCATGGTTGATTTCAAAAAAGCGGCGGCTGGCGGATTGAAAGTCATTCAAGTCGAAGAAAGAAAACAACAGCAAGAGGCTGAACGCCAGGTTGTGCACACATATGTCAGAGACTTTATCAAACATATCGCGCAAAACGTGGATGGCATTACAGCTAAAAATCACGGAGATCAAAAAGCTTTATTGGGTCATGGGACATACCGCTTTACGTTCTGCCCTGAGCACAGAGCTTTCACATCAGGAGGTTTGGGGGACTTTCACTTCAGGCTTGTGAAGTTTGATCTTTTGAATGTTGATTATTTGCTATGGCGCCGAGAGTTGGCGGGAAAAGACACCGACTCTGCTTTTTTGAGATGGAGTGATAAGGCACTGGAAGCCATTGTTCGGGAGATTGTTTCTTATTACCCGGATAAGGCAGATGATATTTCCAGTGCCGCAAAAAACTTCGTGACGGAAAATCCACCGCCTTATGATCGGCCGTCGTTGCTGCGTGGTCTTGGGCAAAAATTTGGTCTTGTGGCACGCCCAAAATCATCTTACGAAACCGCCCCGTCGCCAACACCATAAAATGTTATCATTCAAATCAAGGCGTGCGCGGGGTGGCAATGCCAATGGCGTTTAAGGCCGCTTGCGCTTCATTCACACCAACAACATTATCGTGTTGGATAAGATACGAGCCGGAATTGGAGTTTTGCGTCGCGCGGCCAAAGGCGAAGACCGCTTCACCGGCGGCCACACCATCAGAAGGCACCATTGCATGCCCATCAATATGGGCTTTGTCGCGCACGACACCATAAATTTTCGCATGCCCGAATGCGGTGGAGTCTCCACACATAACCCCGGTTGGAAAAACATGCGCGTGATTTGCGGCAAAGCTGTTATCACGCATGACGCCTTCAATAACGACATCATCGCATGCGGCGGCCGTGTCACGCATTTGCCCATCGCCGATAAGTCGCGCCCGCCCGGTTAATTGCGTATTGTAATCACACCAACATGTTCCGTCTTGAGAAAGATTATGGGGTCCCACCACGATACCGCCCAAACGCCCCGCGCGAATTTTTTCAACACGCCCATCAATCACACATTCAAAATCTTTGATTGCCAAAACCCGAAAAAATCCGCGCATGGTTTCATGGGTGATAAGTTCATATTTCAAACCTGCTTGATTGTCGAAAATATCATTGCGCACATCGCGCCCAAAACGATCTTGAAAACTTGCCATGAATGACCTTCCTGTTTTTTATTTTTTATTATTTTTATTATTCAAAAACGTTTCCGAGAAAAAGGGCAAGAAAATTTTGGCCATTATCGGGCAAGGCGTGCGAAACTGCGCGCACACGTTTTCGTGTTAAAAACCCTTGTAAATTGCGCCATTTTAAAAGGGGGCCAAAAAAGCTTGCCAAGATTTATGGTCTTATGTTAATAAAACGAGAGACAAATGGGGAAAAACAGTGAGCCTTTTTTCATTTTTTACATCACTTTTTAAAAGTGCGGCCGCGCCCGAGATGGAACCCAGCACAAAAGATGTGCGTGTTGATCAGGCGCTTGCAAAAATTTTACAAGACACAACGCGCATTTTGGGCGAAACCACGCTGGGGGATATGTTGGCCTGTTCAAACCTGGATAATGAAATTGAAAAAATTGATGGAAAAGCCAATGCGCTTTATTTTGCCAAAAATGATCCAGGTGCTTTAGAAAACTCATCTGCGTTGAAAAAAGTTGTTATTCTTTTGCGCACCGTACAAGATTTGATGATGTATGGCCCGGGATGCCAAACAAAATTTCAATTAATGCGCGGTTATGCTGTAATCAAGGTAACGGAAGGTGCTTCTCCTGGAACACCAGTTTTTACCGATGGTTTTGGTAATAATTTGCACAAACAAGCATTGGGTAAAATTATTGGCTTTTGTGGTGTTGATCACACCCCACAAGAAAGATATCTTTCAAAACCGCCCGGTTTATAACTGGTTTATGAACGCTCTTCGCGGTATAAAGACCTCTTATGATCCACGACACGACCAAAAATCACGCGACGATTTTCGCATTGTCCTCCGCACCTGGTGTTGCGGGTGTGGCGGTCATCCGTGTCAGCGGCCCGCACGCGCGGTTAAGTTTAAATGCATTTTTGCGCGATCAAAAAATGCCGGAATCGCGCAACGCATCGGTGCGCATTTTATATGATGAGAATCATCACGTCGTTGATCATGCGCTGGTGATCACCTTCCCCGCACCGCACAGTTTCACCGGCGAAGATGTGGTGGAATATCATGTGCATGGCGGTGTGGCGGTGATCCAACGCGTGTTGAAATTTTTAAACACCCACGCATTTCACCGCCCAGCCGAGGCGGGAGAATTCACAAAACGCGCGTTTTTAAACGGGAAATTGGATTTAACCCAAGCGGAAGGGTTGAATGATTTGATCCACGCGGAAACCGCACTTCAAGCCGATCAAGCCTTGGAACAAATGAGCGGCACGTTGTTTCATCTTTATGACGGATGGAAAAACGAGCTTGTGAAAATTCTCTCCTTGATGGAAGCCGATCTTGATTTTTCCGATCAAGATTTGCCGGAAGATATTTTGCTGAAAATCATACCGAATGTTGATGACATGATTGCCGCGATGACCGCTCATTTGGAGGATGGGCGATTGGGCGAATTGCGCCGCGGCGGCATTCACTTGGCGATTTTGGGTGCGCCGAATGCGGGCAAGTCTTCGTTGATAAATTTATTGGCACAGCGCGATGTGGCGATTGTCACCGAAACCGCCGGCACCACCCGCGATGCGTTGGATGTGCATTTAAATTTGCACGGATTTCCGGTTATTCTCACCGACACGGCCGGATTGCGCGCCAAGCAAGAAACCACCGATTCCATTGAACATATCGGCATGGAACGTGCGGTGAAACGCGCCCAGGAATCGGATATCACCTTGCTTCTTTTTGATGCCACCCATTACCCCGATCTTGATCCGCACACGCTCAATCTTATTAACGAGAAAGCAATTTTGGCGTTTAACAAAATCGATCTTTTGTCGGACGGCGCGCGCAAAAATCTGCCCGATGATTTTGCACAAATTTCATGCAAAAACGCGGCCGGGGTTGATGCACTTTTGAAAGACATTGCCGCGCGGTGTGCAACACTCACACACCAGACACAGCATGCAAAATCACAACCGCTTTTGACACGCCCGCGCCACCGCGACGAAGTCACCATCGCGCGCGATGCGTTGGTGCGCGCCAAATCCGCGTCCTTGCCCGAATTGGCGGCCGAAGATATGCGCTTGTCGTTACGCGCTTTGGGGCGGCTCACGGGTCGGGTCGATGTCGAAGATATTTTGGACAAAATTTTTCGCGATTTTTGTATCGGTAAGTGAGAAGGGACACAAAACCCGCCTCAAAAAACTTGACATAAGGGTGGGAATGTGGGAGGTTGCGCCCATTCCGTTTCATCTGAGTTACAAGTAAGGGTTTTTTAAAATGCGTTCACAAAATAAAACATCTCCTCAAGACACCCCAGACATCAAAGACATTTTTGAAACTTTTTTAGCTGATTACAGAGATGGGCTTGTCTCATCTGCACACACAGCAAATAAGATGCTGCTCGCTACCCGTAAATTGCCTCACGATGATTCCGAGCAACACACCAAAGCCTTTCAAGCGATTTCCTTTTTCTGTTCCCAAGAAAAACACAATAACAGAATGTGCCCATATCTTGCCGCAGCAAACATTGCCTCTGCCTGTGCAGAATTATTGCCTGCCGATCACCCTTTACGTGCTGAGGCATTGACAGCGGTTGCAAAATTTTCCCTTGAAGCCACACAAAGGGATGTCATGGTGGTGCGGGACGCGGTTGAGTGGATGGTCGCAACAACTTGCGACTTGTTCTCACAAGATAATCCGCAACGTGATCAATTGCTGGATATTTTCAACACGGCTGTCGAGGACGGAGAATTAAATCTGCGTCCCGCCTTTGAGGCCTTGAATGCGATAGATCGTGAAATTAAAACCGCGCCGAAAAGAAAACCCTTTGGCCCGCAGCAACCAAGATGAACAGATTATCACGTATATTTTGGGGGCTTTTTAGCAAGTTTGACGCGCGTCAATTTGAAATTTTGGATCAAGCGCGCAAGGGTGAAATAACGGCAAAAAATGCGGCGTCTGAAATCCGACTGGCGGCGCGCGATTTTTTGGCTGAGAATGACCCGCGGCGCATGCTGGCGTTTAAAATTCTTTTCGATCTTTATGCAACTGCGTTTGATAATGGAACCATGTCGCACAATGATGTGGCGTTTGAAATGCGTGTTTCGGCCCGCGATCTTTTTGCCGAAAAAGACCCCGCGCGGGTCAATGCTTTTTCCGAGATGATGCATTTTTGGCACCACGCACATCAAGACGGAAAAATTGATGCAAAAGATGCCGCGCGGTTGGTGTTTTTAAGCGCGTTGGTTGTCTTGCCCGAAGGTTTGGCAAAACCCCATGCGGGACATTTTTTCAAAGTTGATGACAGTGATGCCCTTCATGAGGCCGTGTTGCGGGTTCAAATCTCAATGCTGAACATGCTTGAACAAAATTTGTCGGGAAACCGCGCCACAACCCCCGCGCAATCCCCAGACTGAGCCCCGGCAAACAAAAATCTTGACCTTTTTATTATTAATATGTAAATATTGAGGCACAATTTCGAATAATCAAAAATCTTAAGGGGCTCATTATGGGTGTGTTATCAAGAATATTTCCTGGATTCTTCAACAAATTTGAAGAGAGCCATAATAAGATTCTCAAAGCATTTGAAGCCGATAAGCTAAGCCCACAAGAAACCATCATAGAGCTTCATGTAAATGCAAAAGATTCTTTATCAATAAATGACCCACGAAGAATGGATGCTTTCAAAGCAATTTTTGATGTGGCCACCACAGCGTTTTACGATGGTAAAATGACCGCCGATGAAGTGGGTTTTGCAATTTCCTATGCCGCGCAAGATATTCTGCGTGGAGATGATTTTGGTAGGCGCAGGGAAGCCTTTGGCGAGATTTTGTATTTTTGGAATCATGTTTATCAAGAGGGGGATAAGACATACACGTCGGGAAGCGTTGATCTTCAAACGGCGTCACGCTTAATTTGTAACTCAGCGCGCGCCGTTTTAACCAAACCTGATGCAGATTTGTGTGTAAGTCTTTTTCGCAATGTGGACAGAAGTGAGAAGTTTAATATCGCGTTCGCTAAAGCTGAAAGTTGCTTTGTACCGATTGCGATGAAATTGGAGCGTAACCCGCGCCCCGCCCCGATCTTCGCTCCGGATTAAAAGAAAAACTTGATCTTTTATAATTAATATGTAAAAATAAGAAGCAATTTTGGATAATCAAAGATTTTAAGAGGCTCAACATGGGTGTGTTATCAAGAATATTTCCAGGATTCTTCAACAAATTTGAAGACCGCCACAACGAGATTCTGGAAGCCTTTGAAGCCGGCAAACTCAGCTCACTTGAAGCGGCAGTTGAGATTCAATCGAATGCGCGTGACAGTCTCTCAAAAAACGATCCACGAAGCATGATGATTTTTAGAGCAATTTTTCATGTCTGCTCTGCTGGAGTGCAAGATGAATCCATGACAGCTGTTGATGCGGCTGCATATATGATCCACGGCACGAAAGATATTTTACATACGAAAGACCCCCGTCGCATGAATGCTTTTCGAGAGATCATGGATTTTATATATAAAAACTTTGAAGATGGAAAAATGGACTTAAAAAACAGCTCTTATGGGCTCAGCCTCGCTTCAGAAACTCTTTTACCTGAACCATTTGCCCGCGACTATGTTGAAATGTTCCGTATGGCTGACAGTGATGTAGATTTTCTGGGCGCAGTTATTTCCGCAGGCCATCGTGTTGATATAATTCTTCACGGCGCTCCAGTATCAGCCTATCCCCAAGCTGCACCAACACGGTTTTAAGAGAAAATTTTTACGCCGCTAAATGTGTGATGAAATGCTCAAAGAGCGTTTCGGGTGCTGTGCCCGTTTGTTTTGTTTTCGATTCCAACACGGCCACATCACGCATGAAAAGACGCAATTGCGGCGCAGAGAATTGAGTGACTTGCCGCTTGAAACCATCGACTTGTTTGAAAAATACGGGCGGGGAAAGCTGGGCCATCGCCGCGTCTAAACTTAAACCTTGCGTGTCCATGCTCACACGCACCTTATGAAGGCGCATGATATGATTTTGAAGAGAGCGCAAAATCAACATCATCTCCCCCCCATGTTCATTCACCTTGCGAAACGCGCTGATCGCTCCCGAAACATTGCGCACAAAAATCATGGTGATCAAATCATCCAATGTCTGCGCCCCCGCATCGGCGATCGCGTTTTGAATATCCGTGATCGTGATTTGTTTTTGTGCGCCCATATAAAGGATTAATTTTTCGGCTTCCGCGCGAATGCGTCCGCGATCACCCTTCACACTGCTGATCATAAGTTGAAGCGCATCGGGTGCGATTGAAAAACCGTTCTCGCGCAACAGATCATTTAAAAACCGGCCGATATCACGCTCATCTTCGACATAACAGGCAAGGGCGGCGGCGTTCGGGAGATCTTCGCAAATTTTGCGTAAATTATCTTTCGGTTTCAAATCCCCGGCCGATATCACCACCGTACATGACGGGTTCGGGTTATCTTTCAACCATGATTTTAAAGGCTCCGCAACCGTATTTCCGGCATCGGTGATGCGCAACAAACGCTTGCCGCCCATCAAGGATTGCGCATTCGCCTCATCCATAAAACGTGCGGGGTCAGTCGTTATCATCTCCCCGGTCACATGCGCGCTATTGAACGGATCGTTGATATCATCTATGACTTGCTTTGCCACTCTTTGCGCGCGCTCTGCGACCAGACCTTGATCTGGCCCATACACCAGTATGGCACGTACATCTGCGGGTATGTGTTTAAGAAACTGTTCAATATTTTTGGGCAAAAGTTTCATAGTTGCGTGTCATCCGAATTTTTTTGCAAAGGGAATCTTACCATGTTGTCGCATTTCACCAAACATCTTGCTATTAAAAAACGTATTTTATCCGGCTTTGCTTTGATTATCCTTATTATCGCGGGAGCGATGGGATATTTGTTCACAACGTCGCGCGCAGCCGATGAAAATGTCACCAACATGGTGGTGACCAATAACCGTGTTTTCTCGCTTCTTGAATATGGATCATCTTTTCAAGACCAACGCATTATCGCCCATCGTTATGTGTTGAGTTTTGATGCACAAGACGAAAAAGCGTTTCATGAAAACCACGCACAAAGCATTGAAAAACTCAACACAGTCATCGAAAATTTAACCTCAGAGACCGATAAAAAAGCGGCGTCAGATTTGAAAGTTTACAAGCAAAATTACGATGCAAGTTTTGCCAAGCTGGTCACAATCGTCAATAACACAACGATGGATGAGGTTGCGCGTCGCGCGGCCGCGCTTCAATTGCTGCGCACCGATATGCGCACCAGTGCGAACGGGGCTTTGGAAAAGCTTACCGAACTTGAAACCTCGTTGATCGAAAATTTCCGCGCGGAAGAAAAAAATGTCCATGATGCGATGAAAGCCATTCAATTCAGCGTGATAGCGGCTGCGGTCGCCACCATTGGTTTGTCGGTGTTTATTGGCCTTGTGATTGGGGGATCCATCGCCAACCCCGTTACAAATTTATCGCGCCGTATGTCTGATTTGGCGAATGGTGACAAAACCACCGTCATTCCGTTTCAAGATAACCGCGATGAGGTCGGCAACATGGCGCGCCAAGTCGAAGTGTTCCGTGATAATGCGATTAAGGTTGATCAAATGACTGCCGAACAAGAGGAGCTGAAACGCAAGGCGGAAGCCGAGCGCAAAGCGGCCGTGTTGCAATTGGCGGATGATTTTGATCACCGCACCAAACAA
>JAIXWE010000089.1 GCA_027482195.1 Alphaproteobacteria bacterium
ATTCTTGCTGAGCTTTCTTGAAAGCTAACAGAATAAAACCACTATTGTCTTTTTCTTGACATAATTTAACAAATATGGCGAAGATAGTGGCTCAAAAAGCAAATCCGCATGAAGGATAAAACGCAATGAAGCCGTCACAATCTTTGAAAGACAAATTCGCAAGTTTTGCCGTCGGGCTTGAAGGATTTACGGCGCACACAATGGCGCTTTCGCTTGCTTCTTGTGCTGTGGCCGTTACCGCTGGTGGATTGTCCCACGCCCCTTATGCGGCGCAAATGGCGATCAGCGCCGTATGTGGTGGTGGTGCAAGTTTCTTTGCCGCCTTCGGTGTTGGCATGTCGGGGCGATTTTTTCGCGGTGATGCGCCCGTCACCCTTCATAAATCTTATGAACGCATGGGGCGCGTCGCAAGTGTGGCGTTGCCAATCATCGCCGGTATTGGCGTTGCGGTTGGATTGAACAATGCGTTTACACCACACGCACAAGACGACGACGTATCAATTGTTCATGTTGCATGTGAAAAAGGTGATGCACCATCACCACACACTTCATGCCTTAAGGGCGTGTCGTTATCACTTTAAGAAGATTTTCGGTTGAGCTGTCTGTCTCCGCGAGAGAAAGATTATTTTGCAACGCCTGCGAGATTGGCTTGGCAAGAATTTTTCCAAGCTCCACCCCCGGTTGATCAAAACTGTTCAATCCCCAAAGAATACCTTGAACAAAGACTTTATGTTCATAAGCCGCAATTAACGCGCCCAACGCATGCGCATTAAGACGCGGCAATAAAATGGTTGTTGATGGGCGATCACCCGAAAACACCCGCGCCGGATCGCCTTGCGCCTCAGATAAGGTTTGACCAAAAGCAAGTGCGCGCGATTGCGCCAACATATTCGCCAACAATTCCGCATGTTGGTCATCAAAGGGATGATCGGGTGTGCGGCATCCGATAAAATCAACCGGAATAATATCAGATCCTTGATGGATCAATTGCATGAAAGAATGTTGGGAATCTGTTCCCGGTTCGCCAAAAATTTGCGGGCCGGTTTTATCATCCGCCACTGTTCCATCACGGCGCACAATCTTGCCATTCGATTCCATATCGACTTGTTGAATATGTTTGACGAACAAAGATAAACGATCGTCATAAGGCAAAATCACATGGGTGGGACAATTTAAAACATTGCGGTTCCACACCCCCAAAACCCCCATGAGAACAGGGATATTTTGATCTAACGGGCTCGCGCGGAAATGATCATCCATCGCGCGCGCACCACTTAATAATTCTTCAAATATATCGGCGCCATAAGCCAACGCAATTGGCAAACCAATCGATGACCATAAGGAATAACGCCCACCCACCCAATCAGCGAATGGAAACATCTGTGCGGGGTCAATGCCGAAATCGGTGACGGCTTTTTCATTGGTGGATAAGGCAACGCAATGTTTTTTGATGGCGTCTTCCCCCAGCGCATGTGTTAACCACGAAGCGGCCGCGCGCGCATTCATCATGGTCTCAACAGTGGTAAAGGTTTTTGATGCAATGAGGATCAACGTTGTTTTGGGGTCACATTTTTGAAGCGCGCCGTGCAACACCGACCCGTCAACATTGCTTATAAAATGAAGATTATAAGGGGTTTTAAGGTGGGACAGTGCTTTCACCACCATGCGCGGCCCCAAATCAGACCCGCCAATACCGATACAAAGAATATCTTTAAACGAGCCGTTTGCGCGGGTTTTTTCGGCAAAATCAAGCAAGCGTTTTTTGGCCATTAAGACCTCAGCCACATGTGGAATGGCGGAGTTTTCAGAGGCACGACACGCGACATGTAACACCGCACGTTTTTCGGATGTGTTGATGATGTCACCCGCAAACATGCTCGCACGCCACTCTTCAAGTTGTTGTGCGCGTGCAAGATCTAAAAGAGCGGTGAGAGTTTTTTGCGTGACACGTTGTTTCGAGAAATCAAAAACAATGCCGCACACGTTATGCGAAAATTCGTCAAATCTTTTAGGATTTTGCGCAAATAAATCACGCAAACTGGGCACAGACGACAAAGGGGGGAGATGTGTATGTAACATAAAAGTGATGTAGCACAGAATAAAGACGAATTCACCCGAATTTGTTTGACCATTCAGATCAAAACATTTTATAGAAACATATGCGTCATACCCTTTCCGCAAACTTCAAACGCGCGTTAAGTGAAACGGTAACAAGTGCCGCGATGTGGTTTCCTTTGGGGAACAGTTTTCTGGCTTTCGACAAGGCTGAAAGTTCCGGCATTATTTTAATGACAGCGACCACGGCTTTAAGCACAGCAGCAAAATTTATTGCATCGTGGACCCATGCCGCAACCGGCACACATTTTTACATTCTCGCTTCGGTGAATACTTATCTTGCTGGATCCATTCTTTATAACGGCTTTGATTTATATGGGGCTGAGGCCATGACCGGTTTTACGGGTGGCGGCGTTGTCGCCAGTTGGCTTTCGGCGGCCGCACTTTTGGGCTGGGCGGGCTGTCATGTGATTAATGGTCAATTGGATACAAAAAGAGCGCATTTAAAACGCGCGGGCAAAGAAAACACCTTACGCGATGCGTTCTCAGAAAATATTCGCAACGGATTAAATGATGTATCGAGCATGATGGCGGTTCGTTTTGAACCGGGTCAAACGGCCATTTTGGCGGCCGCACTTTTGCGCACATTTTTTAACCGCAATACCGATCATGACACGGACGGCACGCTCAAGAAATTTTTGAATAAACATGTCACCGCCCCACGCATGATTGCCGCAAGTTATGCAGCCGGGTTTTTCGGTCATATTTTAACAAATCCCGTTTTCGCCGCCGCGCAAGCCTGTTGGAGTATTGGGCAACTCACTATGGAGCCCGAACGCAACAAAAGCCTTCTTCCGGACACAAAACACCTTATTCATATGAAAACAAACCATCACCCAACTTGACTTAAGCCCCCCGTCATCGCGTATAGTGCGCGGTTTGGAGATATATGTGACATGAGCAACTGGTTATCTGATTTTATTCGCCCGAAAATTCGCTCGATCGTGGGGGCGAAAGATGTGCCTGACAATCTTTGGGAAAAATGCCCCAGCTGCGAAGCGATGTTGTATGCCAAAGATTTGGCGGAGAATTTGCACGTCTGTCACCAATGCGGTCATCATTTGAAATTCTCGGTTCATGACCGGTTGAATTTATTGTTCGATGATGGGGCGTGGGCGAATGTGCCCGTGCCAACCGTGCCGTTTGACCCGTTGAAATTCAAAGACAAAAAGAAATATGCCGACCGGATCAAAGAATCCCAAGCCAAGACGAATGAGAAAGATGCGATCATTGTCGCCGAAGGCAAAATCAACGGACTTGCAACCATTATCGCCGCGTTTAATTTTGACTTTATGGGCGGATCAATGGGCACGGCTGTGGGCGAAGGCATTGTGCGCGCGGCCGAGATTGCCATTCAAAAACGCGCAAGTTTGATTGTCATTCCGTCATCGGGCGGGGCACGTATGCAAGAAGGATTGTTATCCTTGATGCAAATGCCGCGCACGACTGTGGCCGTTCGCATGGTCAAAGATGCGGGGCTTCCTTATATTGTTCTCCTTACCAACCCAACGACCGGAGGGGTGAGCGCGTCTTTTGCGATGTTGGGCGATATTCACATTGCGGAACCCGGCGCCATGATCGGTTTTGCTGGCAAGCGCGTGATTGAAGAAACCATTCGCGAAAAATTGCCTGATGATTTCCAAACAGCCGAATATCTCAAAGAACACGGCATGGTTGACATGGTTGTCGCGCGCAAAGATTTAAAAGAAACCCTTGGGCGGATTTTAGATTTGTTGATGCGCCGTAACATCAAGGCCGCATAATTTATGAAAGAGCTGGATGCGATTTTAACGCGTCTCTCACACTATTACCCCAAATCCATTGCCCCGGGTTTGGAGCGCACGTTTGCGCTTCTTGAAAAATGCGGCCGACCTCATGTGAAATTGCCGCCCGTCATTCATGTGGCTGGCACAAATGGCAAAGGGTCAACACTTGCCTTTTTGCGAAGCCTTGCCGAACATCATGGGTTGAAGGTTCACGTCATGACGTCGCCCCATTTGGTAAGGTTTAATGAGCGTTTAGTTATTGCGGGCGAACAAATCTCCGATGATGATTTATATGAATTGCTGACGCGCATTGAAAAAATCAATGGCGATGATGAAATTACGTTCTTTGAAATCACCACCGTTGCGGGGTTTTGTGCATTTGCAGAAACACCGGCCGATCTTGTGTTATTGGAGACCGGCATGGGCGGCACATGGGATTCCACGAATGTTGTGCCGAACCCCGCCGTGACCGCGATTACGGTGATCAGTTTTGATCACATGCAATATTTGGGTGATACATTGCCGAAAATTGCCGGCGAAAAAGCGGGGATCATGAAACGGGGCGCGCCTTGCGTCATCGGCCCCCAGACACAAGACGGGATCAAAGCCGGCGTGATGGATGTTTTTAAAAATCGCGCGGTTGAGGTTGGGTGTGAGGTTCATGCGCATGATGAAGAATGGTTTTTAACCACCCATGATAACAAGTTTGAGATGAATTTTGAGGGCGCGCGTTTTATGTTCCCCTTACCGAATTTATTGGGCGATCATCAGGTGAAAAATGCCGCAACCGCCCTTCGTACCTGGTTTGAATTTTGTAAGAAGAATAATGTAAAATTTGATCAGGATAAATGTGCCCACGCGATTCAACACACGCACTGGCCCGCGCGGTTACAAACCTTAAAACACGGGCCTTTGGTCGATATGTTGCCACCCGGATTTACATTAATCATTGACGGGGCGCATAATGATACGGGCGGGCATGTCATGGGGGATTATTTGCGAAAAACCCAACCTGCGCACATTATTTGCGGCATGTTGACCACCAAAAACCCATCCGAATTTTTTGCCCCCATCCAACCCTATGCCGTGTCGGTTTCAACGATTGCCATTCCGGATGAAAAATTATCTTACTCATCACAAGATTTGGCGGAACAGATTGCGGGACAGGCGTTTGAAGATGTGCAAGCGGCCATCAAAAACATCGTGGCACATTATCCGCCGTCACCGATTGTGATTTGCGGATCTCTTTATTTGGCGGGATATATTTTGCGGGAGAATGGATGATGAAAGATTCCGAGTGGTGGCGTGGATGTGTTTTGTATCAAGTCTATCCACGCAGTTTTCAAGACACGAATAATGACGGTATTGGCGATTTAAAAGGAATTTTAAAACGCCTTGATTATATTCAATCTTTGGGCGTGGACGGCATTTGGATTTCGCCCTTTTTCAAATCGCCCATGAAAGATTACGGGTATGATGTGTCGGATTATTGTGATGTCGATCCGATGTTCGGTACATTGGATGATTTCAAGGAACTATTGTCAGGCGCACACAAGCGGGGCTTAAAGATTTTGATTGATGAGGTGTGGTGTCATACATCGGATCAACATAAGTGGTTTCATGATGCATCCAAAAAAGATTGGTATGTGTGGGCGGATGCGAAAGCGGACGGATCACCGCCGAATAATTGGTTGTCTTATTTTGGCGGGTCGGCGTGGATTTGGGATGAGCGTTACAATCAATATTATTTAACGCATTTTTTGAAAGAACAACCCGCGCTTAATTTGTGGAATCCGCAAACAAAAGCGGCCATTTTTGATGTTGCAAAATTTTGGTTGGATATGGGTGTAGACGGCTTTCGCTTGGATGTCGCGCATGCTTATTTATATGATCGTGCTTTGCGCGATAACCCACTGCGCGAAAAAGATGACCCGTGGCCGACGGACATTCCGCCCTCAAATCCGATGGCGGCACAAAAGCGCATTTACGATATGTGTGTGCCTGAGATTTATGATTTTCTTGCGGAGCTTCGATCTTTCGTCAATCAATGGGAAGGCCGCGTATTACTGGGCGAAGCGGGCGGGCAAGATTCCGAATATACGGCTGCCACCTATGTGCAAACGGGCACGCGCCTTCACATGGCGTATTCGTTTGGATTGGTGGGATCGGACATGAAGGCCCCGGCGGTTCAAAAAGCTGTGTCAAAAATTGAAGATATTTTGGGCGATGGGTGGATCTGTTGGGCCAATTCCAACCATGATTTCAAACGTGTTTTATCGCGCCTTAATCCGCCGCCCGCTTTTCACACACGCGCGGCCAAAACACTGATTGCTTTGGGTTTATCTTTGCGCGGAAGTTATTGTTTGTATCAAGGGGAAGAATTGGGCTTGCCGCAAGCCGAACTCACCTATGATCAATTGGTTGATCCTTACGATAAGATGCTTTATCCACATCATGTTGGGCGTGATGGGTGCCGCACGCCAATGCCGTGGGAAGCCGCAAAGCCCCATGCCGGGTTTTCCCAAGCAACCCCATGGCTGCCCGTTCCCGAAAATCACCAGATGCGCGCGGTCGATGTTCAAGAGTTGGATCACGATTCCGTGCTTCATTTTACCCGCCAGATCATTGCGCTGCGTAAAAATTCGCCCGCGCTCACTCACGGGGATTTCACATGGCTTGAAAATATGCCCGAAGGGGTCATTGGTTTCACCCGCCGCTCAAAGACCCAAACATATCATTGTTTTTTTAACCTCACTGACCGGGAACAGATGATTTTTAATGATATTTTAGAACCGTTCGGGTATAAATTTGCCGAGAACAAAGGATAAAAAATGGCACGCGCATTGATTGCTGATATTGGCGGAACAAATGCCCGTTTCGGTGTGGTTGACAAAAACGGGATTCATGATCTGGTTTATCTGGAATGCCGCAATTATGCCGGCCCGACCGAAGCCGCGTTGGATTACATGAAGCGTGTGGGTTTGAAAGAGATGCCGCAATATGCCGCCTTTGCCGTGGCCGGCCCCGTGCATGGCGATTTGGTCAATTTCACCCAAAGCCCATGGACCTTTCGCACCTCCACCGTTCAGAAAAATTTAGGTTTTGCAAAATTGGATGTGATGAATGATTTCGAGGCGGTCGCCTTGGCCGTTCCCACCATTGATGAAAATTTATTGCATCACATGTGCGGGCCGGATCAGCCGGAAGACAAACAAAATAAAGGTGTTTTGGGCCCCGGCACGGGTTTGGGCATGGCATCCTTATTTTGGTCGGGAAATAAATATGGTGTGGCTCCGGGCGAAGGGGGACACATGACGATGCCCGCCACCACACAACGGGAATTTGATATTTTCAACACGCTGCACGTGAAATATCACCATATCTCCGCCGAGCGTGTATGCTCGGGCAAGGGGTTGGAAAATCTTTACAGTGCTATCCGTGTTTTGGATAAGCGTGATGATTTGCCGCTTGATCGTGATGCGGCCGAAATCTCAAAAGCGGCCATGGCGGGCACATGTGATGTGTGCAAAGAATCTCTTGATTTGATGTTGGCGTTTTTGGGGCGCGTGGCCGGAAATCAAGCGTTGGTGTTAAACGCTTTGGGCGGAATTTATATTGCGGGCGGCATTCCCACGAAATTGGGCGATTATTTTTTCACCTCGCGCTTTGTTGAAGAGTTTCAAAGCAAAGGCCGCATGCGCCATTTGATGGAACGCGTTCCCGTTTATTTGGTGAAACATGATGCGATTGGGTTATTGGGGTTACAAGCCACCGCCCAACAAAACTTAACCTTTCCTTAACAAAAAACTTCAAAAACACCTGTTTTTTCAAGGCTTTTTCACAAAGTAAAATTTGAGATATCAGCTCAAATCCTGTATGATGAAAAAGGTATAAAAACAAAAAAGGGTGTTTGAATGGCGCAAGCCACATCTTCCATCACCGGCACATCTTCGCGGGACGGCATTCTTGGCCCCGACGGGAAACTTTACCGCATGCCCGACAATCCGCTTATTCTCATGCCGCTTGCGCGCGTCATGAATATTGAATTAGTGGTCAAGGAAGAAGACGCAACAACGGTGGTGCTTCACAACCGCCCGTTGCCGCGGCGTGCCGATTGGGCGGAATATGACATGGATTTGGCGACATTGACTTTTGTCACCTGGGACGGAGCCATTTTTGATTTAGGGATAAAAGTGCAACCAATTTTGGGCGAAAAAATGGCCCGTGCGGTGCGCATGAACATGATTTACATGGAAGGTGGCGAAAAAATTGCGGGGGTTGATTACTGCCCCCTCATCATCCGCCACATCGGTGTGTGAGATAAAGAAAAAGATAGAGGAGAGAGATAATG
>JAIXWE010000099.1 GCA_027482195.1 Alphaproteobacteria bacterium
CCAAGATCGTCCGCGGTGGCTTTTCTCAGCTCCTCCCAAAATGCATCCGTCACATTTGGAAACATGGATTTCAAAAATTGTTGTGAAGTGCGCGCCGCGTCAATGACCTGAGCCAATTTTTCTTTTTCTTCAGCCAAAATTTGCTCGGCTGTTTGTTTTGCGTGATTTGCTTCGATCACAGCTTGACTTGCTGATGCGTTGAAATCTTCCGCCGCTAACAACAAAATATCCTTCACCATTTCAGCGCGTTGTGTGGGGTCGAGTTTGTCCAACCCTTCCATCGCCGCTTGGAAATGTTCCCGCGGGGATAATTCCGGCGCGGGAATGAGAATTGTGTTTGCAGCATCCGGCGCGCTTGATTGTTGTGGCGCGGGCAACGCCGGGGCTTTTGCACCAGGGTTTTGAGAATTGAAGGTGAGAACTTTTATCACACCACGAATGCCATCTGATTGATAGGCAAGGCGTAGTGGATTTTGGAGATCTTTTCTCTCAAGGATCAAACCAGAGCCCGCAATTGAAACGATAAATGATCCTTGAGCGTAGGTTTCAGCTTCCTTTTTTTCAAAGCCTTTATAATAAATTACACGACCATGTAAATGTGACCGTGAAAAAGCCAATAAAGCATATTTATCAAAAGGGTTATTATATCCTCTAAAATCCCCCCCTATTTTGTAGGGTGCGTGACGCAGTGATGTGAGTTGATTATCAGAGCAATCGAAATCACCGCGCATTTTTTTGGGAGCTCCCGCAAGCGTCGTGAGATTATTATGAGAGCAGTCAAAACGAGAGTAAAAACCAACAAAAGAACCTACATCCTGTGGAGCAAACTCAAGATCAGAAAGTTTATTGTGCGAACAGTTGAAAGAGAGGCCAACTTCTTGTGGGGCACCTTTTAAAGAAATCAAAGAATTGTGAGAGCAATTAAAATCACCACGTATCTTTTTTGGCGCGCCAATAAGATTGATAAGGTTGTTGTTTGAACAATCAAAATCACCTTGGACAATAACCAAACTGAGATCTGGAAGCGCACTTAAATTTAAACCTGAAAGATTAATATCACCGTGAACGACAATATGCGTTCCTAAATTCTCGATATGTATGTTCGGATTAATTAAGTATGGCTTGCGATTAGGGTCTGACACTTCCTTGGCTTGAAGTTCACGCAGGGTTTTTTCGGTCTGCGCAAGACGTTGTTCCAGAGTAAGCGCGGCTTTCTGGGCGACAATTCCCTTGTTGGAAGCTCTGAAATTTTCTATGAACTCACCCTCATATACAGCCATCTCACACTCTCTTTTTTCACACTCTATAGACGTGGACCTTTATAAATCTGCTAGGAACTTAACAATTTCCTAAGATTATGTCAATATAAATCTATAATACTCACGCTGTCTTCTTGCTTTACAGGTTAATTTCAAAGCCTTACCCTGAATTCATGTCTTTTTTCTCGGATTTTCCCGCCCTTATGCCTTCGCTTGTGCCTTCCCTCATGACCCCGTTTTTGGGGCAACCGGCCGTGTTTTGGGCGGGATTTTTTGTGATTGTGGTGGGGCTTTTGGTTCTCGACCTTTTTGTGTTTAACACCAAAGACAAGATTCCCTCGACCCGCGCCTCCACACTTCAAGCGGCCAGTTATTTTGCCTTGGCCATGGTGTTTGGCATTTTTGTATGGCGCACCAACGGGCCCGAACACGGGCTTGATTTTTACACCGGATATATGATCGAGCTTTCCTTGTCGATGGATAATTTATTCGTGATGTCGATTATTCTTTCGACCTTTGCCGTGCCAAAGGCTTATCAACATCGGGTTTTGTTTTGGGGCATTTTGGGTGTGTTGGTGTTGCGCGGAATCATGATTGGTTTTGGCACGGCGTTGATCGCGCAATTTGAATGGGTTCTTTATATTTTTGCGGCATTTTTAATCGTCACGGGATTGCGTCTTTTATGGTCACACGCAAGCGACAGCCACGCCGTGCACGACAGTTTTATCGTACAGTTTTTACAACGCCATATCCGATTCACGGCACGCATTCACGGTCATAATTTTCTTGTGCGCGAACCGCACCCGGTCACGGGTAAAGACGTGTTATTTGCAACGCCTTTATTCATGGCGTTGGTGTGTATTGAGTTGATGGATGTTGTTTTCGCACTCGACAGCATTCCCGCAATTTTTGCCATCTCCACCGAACCTTTTGTGGTTTACACAAGCAACATTTTTGCCATTTTGGGTTTGCGTGCGCTTTACTTTGCATTGAGCAGTGTAATTGAGCGGTTTCGTTACATGAAATATGCGTTATCAATCGTTTTGATCTTTATCGGTGGCAAAGTTTTTTATAGCCATTTTATCGGTAAAATTGATCCGCTGATTTCTTTGAGTGTGACATTATTGATCCTCATTGGCGGGGCGGTTTTTTCCTTACGCAAAACGACATCATCCACCTGACCGCCACGGTATAAAGCTTGCAGTAACCATGTGATGTTGGCGGCTCCTTCTTCCTCCTCTTTTTATACGACGCAACCGCGTGACCTTGAACGCACGGCCGGGTCTATGCCTGTGTGGCGGGGAGATGATAGCTTTAAATTATCAACGGAATCAAAAGCTTATGCGTTAAATATGCAAGGCGAAACCCAGCCAAATGCACAAGCAAAACCCGATGAATCCTTTGGCTTTGGCGATATAGTGGACATGCTTAACCCACTGCAAAATCTGCCGATTGTGGGGAATATTTACCGAAGTATCACGGGGGATACGATCAAGCCCGCATCCCAAGTCATTGGTGGCACGTTGTTTGGCGGCATGTTGGGCTTTGGGCTTGGGATGGTTAATGTCATTGCGCAAAATGAGACCGGCAAAGACGCGCCCGAAGCCGTGATGGGTTTTTTAAGCGGGGGCGATAGTGGTGATGGTGACTCTGCAGCCGCAAATCCGCAGATTGCTATCGCATCACGCAAACCGCGTTATAATGTTTAGTATTCTTTAGACGCGAACAAACCTACGGTTTGCTTCGCACGCCGAAAATGATTGTGCCAAGGCGGATATGTGTTGCGCCCAATTTGATGGCGCGTTCAAAATCACCCGACATGCCCATGCTTAAGTTTTCCAAGCCATACTGACGGCCAAGTTTTTTCAAAAGCGCGAAATGAAGTGCGGGCGGATCACGCAGAGGCGGAATGCACATGAGGCCCGTAATAGTCACACCAATAGCGCGCGCATGCGCCAATAATGCACCCATATCGGCAATGCTGCATCCCGCTTTTTGCGATTCATCACCGGTGTTGACTTGAAGAAAACACGTGGGATTTTTATTTTGCTTCTTCATCTCGGCCGCGACCGCATCAATAATCTCAACGCGATCAAGTGTTTCAATCACATCAAAAATCGCCACGGCCGCTTTTGCTTTATTGGTTTGAAGCGGGCCGATAAGATGAAGTGTGAGATCAGAATATTCGTTTTTAAAATCGGTGAATTTTTCGGCGGCTTCTTGCACACGGTTTTCACCAAACACGCGCACACCCGCATCATAAGCCGCCTTGATCGTATCAACCGATTGCATTTTTGACACGGCGACCAAAGTTGGTGGGCGCGTATCATGCGCCGCTTTTTTTATAAGCTTTTCAACCCGTGCAAGATTTGTTGCTAACTGGTGAGACATTAGAACGAACAAACCTCCGGTTTGCTTCGCATTAGAAAGAAATTTTTGTGCCGAGAAGCAATGATGTCGCATCCACATCATTTGAGCCAGCAACGAGAGGCACATCATTATTCGTTTGCACAAGCGTTGTGGAAACACTCACGCCTGAGCCTAATTTATAGCGCAAACCGGCCGCATAACGGTTGGTCTCAAGCGTTTGCGCGGATGACACCACACCCAGCTCGTACTCACGATTTAAATAAGACGCACCCAATGTAAGATCATCGGTGAGCGCATAATCAGCACCGAAAACCCATGTTTGAATGTCGCCATTTGTGGCGCGGCCAGAATTATTTTCGGTGTAAACCACACCGAAACCCAACGCGCGGTAATTCACCTGAGCCCCCACATTCCATTCCTTATAATCATCACTAAAATTCCCCACGGGGGCGGGGGCGATGGCGTCGGGCGCGCGTTCAATATTGCCCTGAGTGTAACCCGCACCCAACGCGAATTTTGTATGATCATTCAAATCGCGTTCATAACGATAAGCCACATCCCACGCATCGCCCATGACGCCTTCTTGGTTATCAAGCGCGTTGCCGTTAGTGCGGCGGGACGAGTCGGAAAGATCGGGGGTGTAAGACACACCCAATTGCGTGCCCGCAATCACCGGGGTGAGGTAGGTGATTTTGTCGGAATCGGATGTAAATTCGGTCATATAGCCCAACCCATCATCCAAAAGACCCGCAACATTGGTGTTGAGCCCAGCCGCGTTGTAATTGACGGGTTGCACTTTCGGGTCGCCGCCATCAATGGCCGCATTTGCACCCGGTGTTTCAATGTGAAGCAAATGCACCGCACCGTCGGACGTGCCAAAATCAACCCGCCCCCATGTGCCGAATGTATAAAGGTAAGATTTTGAAACTTCGAAATCATCGCCCGATTGCGCGCCAACCTCAATCAATGCGCCCACAGATGTGCCGTTTGAAAGCAAGGTTTCCCCGGTAAATTCAATTTCGGTGTCGCGCAGAATATCAAGTTCACGCACCGATTGCGTGGATGATGTATCTTGATCGGTGAAATTGATATAACCGTAAAACGCGCCGGTTAAACCCAAATCAATGGTACCCGCATATGTGCCAGCCGGGTGATTGAGTTTGTTTCCTTCTGAGTGCGCGAAAGAGGCAGTGGTTGATAATAAAACACACATAAACGGCACAACAAAAAAACGCTTCATGATCTTCTCCCAAGCTTGAGATTTAGGTGTAGCAAATGCCGCCATAAAATCAAATAAAAAGGGCGGCTAGAGAGCCGCCCTTTAAATTTCATACTTCTTTGTTCTGCGAATAAATTCGCGACAAATTAGAAGTTGATTTGTGTTCCGAGCAATACGGAGGTTGCGTCTGAGTCAACACCAGCTGCTGTGCTCTCGTCGAAATCTGCATAAGATACAGATCCACGGAAGCTCATGCCTGGGCCGTAGGTGTATGTCACACCACCGGTGTAGCGGTCAGTTTCCAATGTGGTTGTAGCCAAGTCACGCTCGTTGTTCAAGTATGACGCACCGATTTTGAATGGACCAGTTGTGTAGTCCGCACCCAAAACATAGGTTTCATTGGTGTCACGTGTGCTCGCTGCGAGATTGTTTTCGGTATAGATCGCACCCAAACCGAATGCGCCGATATCCAAATCCAAACCAAC